>NZ_FWWT01000022.1:0-300000 GCF_900176035.1 Desulfonispora thiosulfatigenes DSM 11270
AACATGCTCAGTGCTTGTATCAACAGGAGCTGAATCATCTTGGCGTTGTATATTAACAGCCTTACCTGATGAATTCATTTTAGCCCTTCTCCCACGTTTCTTATCTCTTAAGGCATCAGGACCAGCCGCTCTATAATCATTTACCCACCTAGCGATAAGAGCATTATTATTAATCCCTATCGAAAGAGCCAGTTCCTGATAAGATACCTCACTTGTTAAATAAGACTCTACCACACCAAGCTTAAATTCAAAAGAATAAGCTTCGTTCTTTCTTGAACGTTTTAATCCATCATCACCAAGTTCTTCGTAGTAATGTACCCAATTGAGAACTTGTCTTCTGTTTTTTACTCCATATTTTTCTGCTAAAAAAGTATAACCTCCTTCGCCACGTAAATATGCATCTACAACTTTCTTTTTAAACTCATAACTGTATGCAGCCATAAAAATACCGACCTCCAATTGTTAGATTTTTGGTCTAACTTTTGGGGGTCGGTACAAAACCGAAGGTGCCTTTCCTATGTCCATTTTCAGGTTTTAAATTTTAGCTAGAAATAATATTCCCGATAAATGTACAGGACAATAAAAACTACATTTTTATCTTGTTTCTTGCAAATTTACTTTTTAGTGATTCTTCGTCTGTATTTTCGATAACTTTATTTAAAGTAGCAATCAAATCTTGTTTATTCCGAGGCATGATTCCAGATAGTGGTACTGTGTTTGAAGGGTGTTGCGCTGAGAACACGGTACTATTTTCTAAGCTTAAATTTTCAATTAATGTCTTAAGTTCGATAAGTCTTTCTAGTTCAGAAGCTTCTTTAAAATCTCCACTTAAATAGTCATTATGTAACTTTGTTCCTGGTACTAAGGTTAAAGACATAGGAAAAATTCCTTTAGATTTCACTTCATTTAATAATTTTGCGGTGTCAATAGCATTAGCTATTCCCTTATCTTTACCGGCAACCCCGTACATAATTATAGAAAAAAATCTGATACCTACTTCATTTAATCTTTGCATTTGTGCTTTAGTTTCTTTGGCTGTAGTTCCTTTATTAATGTTTTTTAAAACCTCATCATTTCCACTTTCAAGGCCAATATATAAATCCCCTATCCCTAAAGATTTTAATTCTCTTAATTCTTCTATAGTTTTTGTTTTAATTCCCTTGATAGAAGCATACATGGAAATAGTTTTACACTTAGGCAAATATTTTTTAATTAATAGGGCAATTGTTTTTAATCTCTCAGCGCTTAAGGAAAAAGGATCACCATTTAATAAATAAATTCTTTTTATCGTAGTGTTAAGGGTGATAAGTTCTTTTAAATCTTCTTCGATTTGTGCTAAACTTGTCATTTCAAATTTAATATCTTTATACATACCACAATAAGTACAATTATTATGAGAGCAACCAGAGGTAACTTGAAGTAAAATAGTATTTGCCTCTAATGGTGGTCTGTATATAGTTTCATCATAATGCACAAAAACAGCTCCTTTGTATGTCTATTTTAAGATAACTTATGCCTTTTTTAAATTTATTAAAATATTTCTAGATTGAAAAGGAAAGTTCCTCTATAATAGGGTTAAGGTATTACTAGAGTTATAAAAGAGAAAATTTTTAATTGCAGGAACTTTTCAAATTTTAGCGAATATTTATTTATTGTAGAATGGTAGATTTTTATCAGTAGGATTTTTTTATTTATAATCAGTTATATTGTTAGTATGGAAGGACGGAAGGAAATGAATACATTAATTTTTATTAACAGTGGCCTTTTATTTTTTATAGGCTTTATTCTTATAAATAAAACCAAAACCCTAAAATTTTCCTAAAAGGGGTTTTGGTTTTTGTTGTCTTTTTTAGAATCTATTGAAGGGGTTGAGCTAAATGATTTGGGACAAAGAAAACGAATGTATGTCACGAAGTAAATTAGAAGCTTTACAATTAGAAAGATTAAAAAGTACTTTAAATAGGGTGTATACTAAAGTTCCACAGTACAAACAGAAACTTGATAAACTAGGAATTAAACCTGAAGATATTAAAACTCTTAAAGATTTAAGCAAACTTCCATTTACCACCAAAGATGATTTAAGGGATAATTATCCTTTTGGACTGTTTACTGTCCCAAAGAAAGAATTGGTAAGGATCCATGCTTCTTCTGGAACTACCGGAAAACCAGTAGTTGTGGGTTATACTAAAAATGATATGGAAACGTGGACTGGTCTTGCTGCTCGAATGGTTAGTTTAGCAGGTGTTACCGACAATGATGTTGGACAAATGGCATTTAGTTATGGATTATTTACAGGTGGTTTTGGTTTACATTATGGTTTAGAAAGAGTAGGGGCAATGGTAGTTCCAGCTTCGGGCGGAAATACTGAAAAGCAACTTATGTTAATGAAAGATTTTGGCACGACTGCTTTAGTTTGTACACCTTCTTACGCATTATATATTGCGGAAGTGGCCGAGAAAATGGGTATTGATATGTCTAAATCGCCTCTTAGATTAGGATTATTTGGTGGAGAGCCATGGTCTGAAGAAATGAGAAGTGAAATAGAACGAAGATTATCAATTGTAGCAACAGATAATTATGGTTTAAGCGAAGTTATGGGCCCTGGTGTATCAGGAGAATGTGAATTTAAAGATGGACAACATATAGCAGAAGATCATTTTATTGTAGAGACAATTAACCCTGATACAGGAGAGGTTTTAGAACCAGGGCAAAAAGGAGAACTAGTATTTACCAGTATCACAAAAGAAGCTTTTCCAGTAATTCGTTTTAGAACGAAAGATTTATCAATTATAAATCAAGATAAATGTGCTTGTGGTAGAACAACAGCTCGTATGGCAAGAGTCTCTGCTAGAACAGATGATATGTTAATTATTAGAGGGGTAAATGTATTTCCTTCTCAAATAGAAAGTGTAATACTTAATATTGATGCAGTAGCTCCACATTACCAAATAAATGTATATAAGACAGGCCATTTAGATGTTCTTGAAGTTATGGTAGAATTAGTAGATGAAACGCTTCTAGAAAGATATGGAGAACTAGAAAAATTAGTAAAGACTATTCAGCATAAACTACACAATGTATTATCAATAAATGCTAAAGTAAAACTAGTTGAACCGAATACTATTGAAAGAACAGCTGGTAAGGCAAAAAGAGTATTTGACCATAGAAAATAATGAAAGAAAGGTTGTCGCTATGAAGAATTTACTTACAGGAAACGAAGCAATTGCAAGAGGAGCATGGGAAGCTGGAGTTAATGTAGTTACAGCTTATCCAGGAACCCCAAGTACTGAAATAACTAAAAATGCAGCTTGTTATGAAGAAATCTATGCAGAGTGGTCACCTAATGAAAAGGTTGCCTTAGAAGTAGGAATAGGGGCATCAATTGCTGGAGCAAGGGTTTTAGTAGCTATGAAGCATGTAGGCGTAAATGTTGCAGCTGACCCACTATTAACTTTTGCCTATACAGGGGTTAATGGAGGATTAGTTTTAGTATCAGCAGATGATCCAGGTATGCATAGTTCTCAAAATGAACAAGATAATAGATATTACGGGAAAATGGCTAAAATACCCATTCTAGAACCTGCTAATAGCCAGGAAGCTAAAGATTATACAAAATTAGCCTTTGAAATAAGTGAAAAGTTTGATACACCAGTAATTTTAAGAATTACTACAAGGGTAGCTCATTCACAATCATTAGTAGAACTTTCAGAAAGAACTAATGTTGATTTAAAAGAGTATGTAAAAAATCCTGCTAAATATATTATGACACCAGCTAATGCAAGGAATCGTCATGTTTATGTGGAGGATCGTTTACTTAAATTAAAAGAATATAATGAAACAAATGCTATTAATAAAATTGAATGGGCAAGTAAGAAAATTGGCATTATTACAAGTGGTATAAGTTACCAATATATTAAAGAAGTTTTAAAAGATGTATCTATTATGAAAATAGGTATGTCATTCCCTTTACCTACTGATTTAATTACTGATTTTGCTTCACAGGTTGAAGAAGTTTATGTGATTGAAGAATTAGAACCATTTATCGAAGATAGTTTAAAAGTTTTAGGAATAAAGGTTATTGGTAAAGAAGTATTTTCTAATATCGGAGAAATTCATGCTGAAACTATTGCTGAAAAAATATTAGATCAAAAACCAGAACATTTAGAATCTGATGATATTCCAGTTAGGCCTCCAGTTTTATGTCCTGGCTGTCCTCATAGAGGAGTATTTTATGTTTTAAATAAGTTAAAAGTTGTAGTAACGGGAGATATTGGTTGTTATACCCTAGGAAGTGCACCGCCTTTATCAAGTATGGACACTACTATTTGTATGGGAGCTAGTATTGGAACAGCGCTTGGAATGGAAAAGGCTAGAGGAAAAGAATTTGCGCAAAACTTAGTAGCAGTGATTGGAGATTCTACTTTTATTCATTCTGGAATTACTGGATTAATAGATGTTGTCTACAATAAAGGTACAACCACAACTTTAATTTTAGATAATCGAATTACAGGTATGACAGGGCATCAACATAATCCAGTTAGTGGATTTACGATTAAAGGGGAACCAACGAAAGAAGTTAATTTGGAATTATTAGTAAAAGCCGTTGGAATAGAAAGAGTAGTAACTATAGATCCTTTTGACTTAAAAGGTTTAGAAGAAACATTAAAATCTGAATTAAAAATAGATGAACCATCAGTTATTATTTGCAGAAGACCTTGTGCTTTAATTGAAAAGAAAAAGGATGTTAAGCCTTTAAAGGTTAATCTGGATGAATGTATCGGCTGTAAAATGTGCTTAAAGCTAGGCTGTCCAGGAATAGTTAAGGTAGATGATAAAGTGCGAATTAATCCTACCCAGTGTAATGGCTGTGGGTTATGTGCAACAGTTTGTCCTAAAGGCGCTATCAAGGGGGATAATTAATTATGAATAATATTACAAATATCTTAATTGTTGGCGTTGGTGGACAAGGAACTATTTTAGCAAGTAGAGTTCTTTCTAGGGTAGCTCAGAGCTTAGGTCAGGACGTTAAAGTATCAGAGATACATGGTATGGCTCAACGGGGTGGTAGTGTTGTTACCCAAGTAAGGTTTGGAAGCGAGGTAGCATCACCTATTATTCAAAAAGGGCAGGCAGATATTATTTTAGCCTTTGAAAGATTAGAAGGTTTAAGATGGTTACCATATTTAAAAAAAGAAGGAAAGATTATTGTTAATGATCAAAGAATAGATCCAATGCCTGTTATTTCAGGAAATGCGATTTATCCTGAAAACATAGCAGAAAAAATAGAATCTCGCGCCAATAAATTAATTTTAGTAGATGCACTTGAAAAAGCTACTTTGAGCGGAAATGCAAAAGCGGTTAATGTGGTTTTATTAGGAGTATTATCTAAAATATTGGAGATAGATCACGAAATTTGGTTAGATGTATTAAAAAATACTGTACCTCCTAAATTTTTAGAAGCAAATATCAATGCTTTTGAAGCTGGAAGAAATTATTAAAGCAGGCAATTATGCCTGCTTTTTTTTGTAACCTTGTAAAGTAGTTTTAAATAGACTGTTGTTAGATAGTTTATTTATTACTTTGGAGGGAAAGAGTAAATGTTATCAAGAGAAAGATATATTCAAAAGTCTTTAGAAACTAATTTGTTTTTTGCGCGCATTATGAAAGATCATGCTTTATTTTTAGCCTTGGGATTTACCCCTAAAGATGCTAATCTTATGCAAATGGCTTTACAATTTAAAAGTAGCTATTCTATTTTACTAACTAGAGTGACTAGTCTTTCTAATGGATTAATTAGTAAAAATGTACTTGAATCAGGAGAAATAGTAACAGAATATACTCTTTTAGCAGAACAAATGACTCAAGATTATACTGGAGTTCCTATCAATACAAATATAACAAAAGCACAGCTTGACTTAATGGGAGGAACCCCAGGATATATTAATCCGATGCTAGATCAACAAGTATTTATGCTTAATCAGGAAGCAATAAATTTAACAACTTCATTTATTCAATTTAAATCTAAAGTTTTATTTGATGTTTTAGAATGTAGATTATTTACTAGAAATTATCCGTTAATGATTGATCATCTTATTGAGGAAGCTAATTTTTATGTAGAAATATTAAGAAGCTTACAGAATTATCAAAATGCGTATAAGAAGAAAGATGCTAAAGTATTAGCCTTATTTTGGAATGATATTATGTCAGAACATGCGAAGTTCATGCGAGGTATGTTTGACCCTACAGAAAAGGATTTAATTGAAAAGGCAAATTATTTTGCTCATGAGTTTGAAGAATTAGTTGAAGAATCTCAAGAGGATGATTATCTGATAGAGAGTTTAGAAGAAACACGAGAAATAATAAAATTTAAGACTTCAGGACTAGAAGGTTTACTATCTTGTAAAATCAAGTCTATTATAGTTCCTTTACTAGGAGATCATGTGTTAAGGGAAGCTAATCATTATCTAAGGGTTTTAAAGGAAGAAAAGAAAGGGCGCTAATTAAAGATAATATTATGGATACATGGATAGTATATTTTAAGACTATCCATGTATCTATTTTGATTTTGGTTAGAATTAACTTATAAGTACATACTAGAATAAAGGAATTATTATTTTATGTAATAATATACGATAAATTGCAGGAATTAATTAATAAAAGAAGAATATATACATTTTAAGAGAATTTCATGAACAATAGGAGGAAATATAATGGAAATGGGCAGTAATAATAGAGTTGTTATAACTGTTGTAGGAAAAGATAAAGTGGGTATTATAGCAAAGGTGACCAATGTTTTAGCAGACAAGGAAGTCAATGTATTAGATATAAGCCAAACAATTTTACAAGACTTTTTTACAATGATTATGATTGTTGATATAACTAGTTGTAAGGTAGATTTTAATACTTTAAAAGAAAGTTTAGAACAAAAAGGGCAAGAAATTGGAATGAAAATAACTGTGCAACATGAGGACGTATTTCAATACATGCATCGTATCTAGGAGGGAATAAGAGTGCCTTTTTCAATAAATAATGATGAAATATTAGAAACAATAAGGATGGTTGAGACTGAAAACTTTGATATTAGAACGGTCACTTTAGGAATTTCTCTAAGAGATTGCCCGCATCCTGATTCTAAAATAGCATGTCAAAACATTTACGATAAAATTACCAAAAAAGCAGAAAATTTAGTTAAAGTAGGAGAAGATATCGAAAAACATTTTGGTATCCCAATAATTAATAAAAGAATTTCTGTAACTCCTATTGCTCAGATAGCAGAGGCAAGCAAAACTGATAATTATGTCGATTTTGCCCTTGCATTAGATAAAGCAGCGAAGGAAGTAGGAGTTAACTTTATTGGTGGATTTTCTAGTCTAGTAGAAAAGGGAATGACCATTGGGGATGAAAGATTAATTCGTTCTATTCCTGAAAGTTTAGCTAGAACAGAGAGAGTTTGCTCATCAGTTAACATCGGTACAACAAAAGCGGGAATTAATATGGACGCTGTAAGATGGATGGGTGAAATTATCAAAGAAACAGCAGAACTTACTAAGGATAAAGATGGACTTGGGTGTGCAAAATTAGTTGTATTTTGTAATGTGCCAGAGGACAATCCTTTTATGGCAGGTGCCTTACATGGTGTAGGAGAACCAGAAAGTGTAATAAATATTGGTGTTAGTGGTCCAGGAGTAGTAGCTAATGTTGTAAAAAAACACCCTGATGTCCCTTTTGGTGTTTTAGCTAATAAAATAAAACAAACTGCGTTTAAAATAACTCGTATGGGTGAATTAGTAGGAAATGAAGCTGGGAAAAGACTAGGCGTTCCTTTTGGAATAGTTGATTTATCTTTAGCCCCAACACCAGCAGTAGGAGATAGTGTAGCTGATATTTTAGAATCAATGGGTCTTGAAAGAGTTGGTACTCATGGAACAACTGCAGCCCTGGCTCTTCTTAATGATGCAGTTAAAAAAGGTGGGGCTATGGCATCTTCTTATGTTGGGGGATTAAGTGGTGCCTTTATTCCAGTAAGTGAAGATGCTGGGATGATTAGGGCAGTAGAAGAAAAAGCATTGAGCTTAAATAAATTAGAAGCAATGACCTGCGTATGTTCAGTTGGTTTAGATATGATTGCTGTACCAGGAGATACTAGTGCAGCAACACTATCAGCTATTATTGCTGATGAGGCAGCTATTGGGATGGTTAATAAAAAAACAACAGCTGTTAGAATAATCCCTGTTCCAGGTAAAAAGCTTGGAGAGATGGTTGTGTTTGGGGGATTATTAGGACGAGCTCCTATTATGGAGGTAAATCCATTTAGTGCTAGTGAATTCATTAAACGAGGTGGAAGAATCCCAGCACCTATTCATGCTTTAACTAATTAAAAATGTTATTTTAAAACAAAAGGTAAACTTTAGGGCAAATATGCCCTTTTTTTTATCTAAAAAGGTTATTTTCTTAATACCTACTCTTTTTTTATAGCTTACTTTTTAAACTTAAGAAATTATGAATTATCTTAAATTATTAAGGCAAACTAAAAAAGAGTAGGAGGTGTAAAGTTGGATAATGCAAGGAAAAAACTTGAAGAAGTTAAAAATGACTATGAAAATGTGCTAAATAGTGTTAATGAAGGATTAAATTCAGCGATGAATGAAGGGCTTTCAGAATTATCCGTTTATGACAACCATCCAGGAGATATAGGTACAGAAATGTATGAACGAGAAAAAGATATAGGTACAAGAGTTTATTTAGAAAATCAAATAAAAAAGGTAGAAGATGCTTTTCATAATTTAGATAAAGGTAAGTATGGCATTTGTGAACAATGTCAAAAACAAATACCCAAAGAAAGGCTAGAAATATTGCCCTTTACTACTATGTGTGTAAATTGTAGTCAACAATTTTCAGAAGATGAATATAATCATTATAAGAGACCAGTAGAACAGCAAATTGTAAAGCCTCCATTTAATGAACAAAGTATAGATTCTAATCTATCAGGATTTGATGGGGAAGATGCTTGGGCGCAAGTAGCTTATTACGGTACTTCAGAAACTCCATATGAAACAGGAGCAATAGATTATAAAGATATGTATAATGATCAAGAATAGTTACATCAAAAACCGCTCTTGGAGCGGTTTTTGATTTGTGATATACTGTAGTGTGGGAGTATGTGTATAAGGAGTGACTTAATTTGGTTTTTTGGTTAACAGCCGTAATAATTTTAATTTTAGATCAAGGAAGTAAGTATTTGATTAAAAGTAATTTTAATTTATTTGATAGTGTACCTTTAATACCCAATATTTTTCATCTAACGTATATTGAAAATCCTGGTGCTGCTTTTGGTATGTTAGCTCATAAACGACTTTTTTTTATTTTAATCACATTTGTCATATTAGCAATTATTTTTTATTTATATATGAAAATGGGGAAAAGTAACAAGGTCTTAGATATCTCCCTTGGGTTAGTAGTTGGTGGAGCAATAGGTAATCTACTAGATAGATTATTAACTGGAACTGTAACAGATTTTTTTGATTTTAGGGTTTTTCCAATTTTCAATATAGCTGATTCTGCAATAGTTATTGGGATGATAATAGTTGCTTATCAATTTATAATTAAGGGAGAGGAATTTTAGTGCAAGAAATCTTTTTAAAGGGTTCCGAGGAAAATGAAGGACAAAGACTAGATGCTTTTCTAAGCGAAAATATTGAGGAAATATCTAGATCATATATTCAAAAATTAATTAAAGATGAAAATATAAAAGTAAATAATCAACCGGTTAAATCAAACTATAAAATAAAAGCAACAGACAGTATTATTGCAATAATTCCCGAACCAGAGACTATAGATATAAAGGCTGAAGAAATTCCTTTAGATATAATATACGAAGATGATGATGTATTAGTTATTAATAAAGCTGTTGGAATGGTAGTCCATCCAGCAGTAGGAAATTATACGCAGACGCTTGTAAATGCCTTATTATATCACTGTAAAGATTTATCAGGGATTAACGGCAAATTAAGACCAGGCATTGTTCATAGAATTGATAAAGATACTTCAGGACTTTTGATGGTAGCAAAAAATGACCATGCTCATCAAGGGCTAGCAAATCAACTAAAAGATCACTCTGTAGATAGAGCCTATATGGCCTTAGTGCATGGTGTTGTAACCGAACCTGGTGGGATTATAGATGCTCCCATAGGTAGACATCCAAATGACCGTCAAAAGATGGCAGTTACTCTAAAAAATTCAAAAGAAGCTGTAACTAAATATTATGTTAAAGAAAGATTTACAAAATATACATTAGTTGAATGTAAGCTTGAAACAGGCAGAACTCATCAAATCAGAGTGCATATGTCTTATATAAATCATCCTTTAGTTGGAGATATAACTTATGGATGGAAAAAAAATAATTTAGGTTTAAATGGTCAAGCTTTACATGCCTATATGCTTGGATTTGTTCATCCACGCACAGGGGAAAAACTTAATTTTACTGTACCTATGCCAGATTATTTTCAAAATACTTTATCTGAATTAAGAAAGGAGGAAGAATAGTGGAAATAATTGAAAAAAGGATAATAATGGACAAAGCAGCTGTAAATAGATCTTTAACTCGTATTGCGCATGAAATAATTGAAAAAAATAAAGGTGTAGAAGATATTATAATTGTTGGTATATATAGAAGAGGAGTTTCTTTAGCAGAAAGAATAGTTAAAAGAATTAAAGAAATTGAAGGTAAAGATATAAAAATGGGAAAACTGGATATAACATTATATCGTGATGATTTAACAACTTTAGGAGATCAACCTATTGTGCGTGGAACTGAAATTCCTTTTGATATAGTAGGTAAAAAAATCATTCTTGTTGATGATGTCTTATATACGGGACGAACAGTTAGAGCTGCTTTAGATGCCGTGATGGATCTTGGCAGACCAGAGTTAATTCAATTAGCTATCTTAGTAGATAGGGGTCACCGTGAATTACCAATTCGCGCAGATTTTGTAGGAAAAAACATACCTACTTCTAAAAATGAAGTTATAAATGTTAAACTAGAAGAAGTAGAAGGTGTAGATGAAGTTATATTAGGTGAAGCTAAATAAAATAGATTATTAACAACAAAATAATGGGGGTAATAAATTTGATTAATGATAGCCTTAAAGTTTTTATGCAAGTAGTTGACAAAAATAGTTTCTCTAAGGCGGCTAAAGCACTCTCCCTAACTCAACCAGCGGTAAGTTTTCAGATTCATACATTAGAACAATACTATGGTACTGTATTGTTTGACCGTGTTAATAGAAATATTTCTTTAACTGTAGCAGGAGAGTTATTGCTTAAATATGCTAAGAAAATGATTCAATTACAATCTGAAATTGAAAATAGTATTGAAGATTTAACAGGTACTATTAAAGGTAAATTAGTTGTAGGTGGAAGTACTACTGTTGGAGAGTTTATTTTGCCTCCACTAGTTGGTAATTTTAAAAAGAAATTTACACAAGTAGATATAAGACTATGTATCAATAATTCTAAAGAAACTGAAAGAATGGTTTTAAATGATATTATTGATATAGGAATAATAGAAGGACCTGCAAGTTCTGAAGATTTAATTAAAGAAAAATTTATAGATGATGAATTAGTTCTTGTTACATCAACAAATCACCCGTGGGCTAGTATAGATGATATTTCAGTATTCAAACTTAAAGATTATCCTTTTATATGTAGAGAAAAAGGATCAGGGACTAGACATGTAATTGAAAGTACTTTAAAAGAAGTAGGATTTCCTTTGGAAAATCTAAATGTTGCTATGGAATTAGGGAGTACATCAGCAATCACAGCTGCGGTAAAAAATGATTTAGGTATGTCTATTATTTCAAAATGGGCTGCTAGAGAAATGGTAGAAGAAGGACTATTATCTACTACTAAACTTGACGAAACTAAGTTTACGAGACAATTTACAATTATCATGAAAAAAGATAAATTTAGAACTCATGCTATAGAGGAGTTTTTAGGGTTTTTAAATACTGATAAATTAAAGAGGATTGCTAAAGATTAAGTATTCTCTATATATTATAATATTAAATAAATTCTGAAAATAGAATAGCATTCAAGGAAGGATGGAATAAATGTTAAATGATAGCATAAGAGTTTTTTTAACCGTTGTAGATAAAAAAAGTTTTTCTAAAGCTGCAAAAGCTTTGTTCCTAACACAACCTGCAGTTAGTTTTCAAATTCAAACATTAGAAGAGTATTATAGTACAAGATTATTTGATCGAATTAATAGACATATCTCTTTAACTGAATCTGGAAAATTATTACTTGATTATTCTGATAAAATGACCGAATTACAATCAGATCTGGAAAGAGAAATGCAGGAACTTACGGGTACTGTAAAAGGACGTTTATTAGTTGGTGCAAGTACAACTATTGGTGAATATCTAGCGCCGCAGTTATTAGGTGCATTTAAAAAGAAATATCCTGAGGTTGATCTAATTTTAGAAGTTGGTAATACAGAGGATATAGAAAGTAAAATACATTCAACTAATCTAGATATTGGATTAGTTGAAGGACCAGTTACAGGTAAGGATATCGAAAAAGAGTTCTTTATTGAAGACCATCTTTGTGTAATAACTAGTGTCAATCATCCTTGGGCAAAAGAGAAAAGTATATCTATTTTCGAATTAGATAAATATCCTTTAATCTCTAGAGAAAAAGGATCAGGTACACGTAAGGTATATGAAGATGGTTTAAAAAAGGCAGGTTTTCCTCCAAATAATCTTAATATTAGTATGGAATTTGGAAGTACTAATGCTATTAAGGCGGCTGTAGCTAACGATTTAGGTATATCAATTATTTCTAAATGGGCTGCTAAAGAAAAAGCAAAGTTAGGAAGAATTGCTAAAATGGATTTACAAGAAGTAGAACTTGAAAGACCATTTAATATTATTTATCATAAGAAAAAGTTTCATAGTCAAGCTACAGATGGTTTCTTGAAGTTTTTAAAATCGGATGAAGCTTTGGAAATTTTAGAACAATAAAACCAGTATTTAAGGATTATTTATAAACCTTTTCCTGCCTGCGTTATTTTAGGTAAATATTTTTCATTAAAAATATCATCTTTTAAAGATGGTATTTTTTTATGCGCATTATTTTTAGTTTTTATTACAAACTAAAAGGAAGAGGTGATGAAATGGATATTCCTAAAATAGATATTTTAGTGATTGGATGTGGACCAGCTGGTATGTCAGCTGCGATAAATGCTACCATAAGAAAGAAAAAAACTATTATTTATGGAGGTAGTTTTTGCAGTCAAAAATTAAACAAAGCACCACATATAGATAATTATTTGGGTTGTTATGATATATCTGGTGAAGATTTAAGGAGAAAGTATTTAAATCATATTGAAAAATTTGGTATTGAAATAGTAAATGAGAAAATTGATAGTATCTATATTTCTAAAGATGAATTTAATGTAGTTTCAAAAGGTAAGGTCTTAATTTGCAAATCCATTATTTTAGCAGTAGGAATAGAGACTGTTGGCTATTTGCCTAATGAGCAAAATTTACTAGGCAAAGGCGTATCTTATTGTGCTACTTGTGATGGAGGGTTATATAAAAATAAAGTAGTAGGTGTAGTTGGTTATAATAAAAAGGCAGAGGAAGAACTAAAGTTTTTAGAAGGATTAGCTAAGCAAGTTTACTATATACCGATGTATAAAGAGATAGGTGAAGTAGGATCTACTACAACAATTATAAAAGAAAAGCCACAAGAAATAATAGGTAAAGAAAAATTAGAAGGTATTTTAATTAATGATGAGATTATTAATTTAGAAGGTCTTTTTTTACTAAAAGAAACAATTCCACCGAAAGATTTATTACAAGGATTAAATATAGATGATAAAGATATAGTTGTAAATAGAAAAATGGAAACTAATATTCCAGGTGTATATGCTGCTGGAGATGTTACCGGTGAACCTTATCAACTTGCTAAAGCTGTTGGAGAAGGAGCTATAGCAGGGTTAAGTGCTGCAGCTTATTTAGAAGGTAAAGAAAAAAGGTTGGATTAATCCAACCTTTTTTCTAAGAGTTTATTGATATTTTCTTCATTAGGTGTGATATAAATTGTTTTTTGGTTTTCATAAATTACCATTCCAGGTTTAACTCCATTTGGTTTTTTAACATGTTTTACTAAGGTATAATCAACTGGAACTTGAGAAGAATTACGAGCCTTGCTAAAATATGCTGCTATCTCAGCGCTAGTTTCTAAAACATGAGCGGGTATTTCTTTATTTTCAGGGTTTTTAATTATAACATGTGAACCAGGTATGTCTTTAGTATGAAGCCATGTATCTAAAGATCTTCCAATCTTAAAGGTTACATAATCATTTTGTTTATTATTTTTTCCAAAATAGACTTGAAAATCATCTATTATAAGGCTAAGTGGAGCATTTTGTTTGAAAGCTTTTTCTTTCTTTTTAGATATTTTCTTTTTAAGATAACTTTCTTCTTCCATTTCAATCCGTATTTCTTGTAAATCAATTAAATTATCTGCTTTTTGCAAGCTGTGGGCGATGGTTTCTAAATAATCAACTTCTTTATTTACTATATCAGCTTGTTCTTTAGATTTTTCCGCTCCAATTTTTGCCTTAGTATATTTATTAAAATACTTTTGTGCATTTTCATTTGGTGTTAAATGGGGATCCAGTGGAATTTCTATTAATTCTTGTTGCTCAGAATAAAAGTTAGGAACTATAGCCTTATCACCTTGTTTTATTTGATAAAGGTTAGCTGTTAGCAATTCTCCCCAAATTTTGTATTTTTCGCATACTTTCCCATCTGAAATTTTTTCGTATTGTAGATTAAGTTTTTTTCCACATCGATCTAATTCTCGTTTAACTATTTTTTGTAAGTCGAGAACCTTCTGGCTTAGTACATTTTTATCTTCTTTTTGCCCAATATAAGTTTCAAGTAAATTACTCATACTTGGTAATGTTCTTTGCTCACTTGAAGCAAATTGATTTAATTCAAAAGGTGCAAAAGCAATAGGTATATCATTATCAAAAACAATTGTAGGTTTAAAATTATGAGTATCTAAAATTTCTTTGAGCCACGTTATAGATTGAAAAAGTTTTGAGTATTCATATTGACCAAGAAATTCTAAACCAGTATTAGGATCAAGATTTGATCTAATTGAAATTTCTCTTGCAGTTTGGGGACTAAATCCCGAAATAGTATTAATTAGAGCCTTGGTAATTGTTGTTTCAGGTGATAAATCTAAAAAGGCCTTTATTAAATCCTGCTCAGATAAATCTGTAGGAAGTTTTTTATTTTGGGGAGGTGGAGATACATATTCATAACCAGGTAGAACTTCACGATAACTGGTAGTTGAGGTTGTTAAACGTTTAATGCTGTCAATAATTAAGCCGGTTTCTGGGTTATACAAGATTATATTACTATGTTTACCCATGAACTCTCCAATTAAAACACGTTTCGCCTTTTCTCCTAGTTCATCTATAATCTCAAAGGTAAAAGAAACTACCCTTTCTAAACCATCTTGTTTAATTTCCAGAAGTCTAGCACCTTCTAAGTGCTTTCGTAAAACCATACAAAACAAAGGTGGAGTACTTGGATTTGACCTGGTTTTATCTGTTATATGAAAACGAGTTGTTTGTGGGTGGTTAGATACAAGTAATTTAAAAGATTTATTTGGTTTCCTAATTGATATAATAACTGTATTTTTATCTGGTTGATGAATTTTATCAACACGTCCAGTAGTTAATAAATGATTTAATTCGTGTGTTAAAGAATTAATAAGAATTCCATCTAGTGCCATACTTACACCTCCTGTTTTAGAAGTATATCTTTTTTAAAACATCCTGTCTAGTTTTAACAATTTAGTAAGTGATTAATATTTTAACTTATGATTCTTTACTCATTTTTTTATTTAGCCTTGCATAATAATTACTTAGTAATAATTTTGCAAAAAAGTGAGGGAGAAGGCGTGGAGTTAAAAGAGTGGCACTACCGGGATAAAGATGATGTTTTGAAAGAATTTCAGGTTGATGAAAAAAAAGGTATTACTTATGTTGAAGCCATGAGAAGATTAGAATTAGTTGGTCATAATGAATTACGTAAACAAAAAACAGTATCTCCAATTGTTGTTTTTTTTAATCAATTTAAAGACTTCATGATAATTATTTTATTAATGGCTACCCTAATATCAGGAATGCTAGGTGAATATGCTGATGCAATAACAATTATAGCAATAGTATTTTTAAATGCAATTTTAGGTTTTGTGCAAGAATATAGGGCTGAAAAATCTATGGAAGCGTTAAAAAAACTAATAGCACCTGATGCTTTAGTAATTAGAAATGGAGTAAAGGTTAAAATACCTGCTCGTGAACTTGTTCCAGGAGATATTGTAGCTTTAGAAACAGGAGATATTGTTCCTGCAGATTTAAGAATACTAGAAGCAAATCAACTAGAAGTTGAAGAATCGGCATTAACAGGTGAATCTCTACCTGTTAAAAAATGTACTAAAGCTATTAAAGAAAAAAATGTGGGTATTGGTGATAGATTAAATATGGGTTACTCTGGTACTACAGTAACCAGGGGAAAGGCACTAGGTGTAGTTGTTTATACTGGTATGGAAACGGAAATGGGGCAAATTGCTGGATTAATTCAGAAAGTTCAAGATGATACAACACCACTTCAAAAAAGATTAGAGCAACTCGGAAAATGGTTAGTAGTTTTTTGTTTGGTAATTGTATTGGTAGTAGTAGTAACAGGTATTTTAAGAGGAGAAGATTTTTATGCAATGATTTTAACAGGGGTTAGTTTAGCCGTTGCTGCAATCCCTGAAGGCTTACCAGCTATTGTTACTATTGCCTTAGCAGTAGGCGTGCAAAAAATGATTAAAAAGAATTCTATAATTAGAAAATTACCTGCAGTAGAAACATTAGGTTGTGCTACAGTAATTTGTTCAGATAAAACAGGTACATTAACTCAAAATGAAATGACTGTACGTAAAGTATTTTTAGCTGATGAGGAAATAGATGTAACTGGAGAAGGTTATGAGCCAAAAGGTGAGTTTCATGGCGGAAATGACAAAAATAAAACTGCTTTACAGCTTTTATCTAAAATAGCAGCACTATGTAATGATTCCTCTCTAAATAAAAACGAGACTGCTATTACAGGACTGTTTAGAAATAACGATAAAAGTTCTTGGAAAATAATTGGAGATCCTACAGAAGGAGCATTATTAGTACTTGCAATGAAAGCAGGAATGTGGAGAGAAAAGATAGAAAATAAAGAAGAAAGAGTTTATAGCTTACCTTTTGATTCTACTCGTAAAAGAATGTCTGTTATTTATACAAATAATAAGCATTTAAATGTTTATACAAAGGGTGCCCCTGATATAATCTTAGAAAGATGTAGTCATGTTTTATGGGAAGGCAAAATAACGCCTTTAACCGTACAACTAAGGGAGAAAATCTTATCTAATAATGATTACATGGCAAAACAAGCATTAAGGGTTTTAGGGCTTGCTTTTAAGGAACTTCCTAAAGGATATAAATATGAAGAAAATGAAAAGGAAATAGAGGATAATTTAGTATTTGTTGGTTTAGCAGGAATGATTGACCCTCCAAGAAATGAAGCTGCTGAAGCTGTGAGTACATGTAAAAAAGCAGGCATAAAAACTGTAATGATAACAGGAGATCATAAAATTACCGCTCAAGCCGTAGCAAGTGAGCTGAAAATATATAATAAAGATGATCTTGTTTTAACTGGAAATGATTTAGATAATATGAGTGATAAAGAATTAAAAAGAGTAGTTAATAAGGTATCAGTATATGCTCGCGTATCCCCTAAACATAAATTAAGAATAGTGAAGGCATTAAAGAAACAAGGTCAAGTTGTAGCAATGACTGGTGATGGCGTAAATGATGCACCAGCAGTTAAAGAAGCTGATATTGGTATTTCAATGGGTATTTCAGGAACAGACGTTACAAAGGAGTCTTCTTCTATGATATTAGGAGATGACAATTTTGCTACAATTGTTTCAGCTGTTAAAGAAGGAAGGGCGATTTACGATAATATTCGTAAATTCATTAGATATCTATTATCATGTAATGTAGGAGAAGTTTTAACCATGTTTGTAGCAACACTAATAGGACTTCCGTTACCGCTACTTCCAATACAAATATTATGGGTTAATTTAGTTACAGATGGTTTACCTGCAATGGCTTTAGGTGTGGATCCAGCTGATCCAGATATAATGAAAAGGGATCCTCGTCACCCTAAAGAAAGTATTTTTGCTCATGGTTTATCCAGGAGAATAATAGTAAGAGGAACCTTAATTTGTATAAGTACATTAGCAGTGTTTATTATTGGCTTTTATACGAATAATTCAAATTTAGAATTAGCTAGAACGATGGCTTTTTCTGCGCTAGTATTTTCTCAATTATTTCATGTTTTTGATTGTAGGTCAGAAAAATATTCGATATTTGAAATAGGTTTATTTTCTAATCCATTTTTAGTAGGAGCTGTTAGTTTTTCTGTTTTAATGCATTTAAGTGTAATTTATCTGCCTTTTTTACAACCTATTTTCAAAACTCAAAGTTTAGGTTTTTTTGATTGGTTTGTGATTTTAAGTATTTCTGCTGGTACGACAATTTTACAATTATTATATCGCTCTTTCAAAAGAGTTAGCTTAAGAAAAACAATTTTTTCAAAAGCTTAAAGTAAAGTGGCCTTAGCCACTTTACTTTAAGTTATTATAATTTTAGGAGGAAATTTTCATGAAATTCACCAAAATGCATGGTTTAGGCAATGACTTTATTTTAGTAGATGCTATTACTGAACAAATAAAAGAGGATTATTCACATCTTAGTAGGAAGATATGTGATAGACATTTTGGCATAGGTGCTGATGGACTAATTTTAGTATTACCATCAGAAAAAGAAGATATTAAAATGCGTATTTTTAATCCAGATGGCAGCGAACCAGAAATGTGTGGAAATGGTTTAAGATGTTTTGCTAAATTTGTATATGAAAAAGGTATTGTATCTAAGAAAATTATGACAGTTGAAACTTTAGCAGGTACAATGATACCAGAATTAATTTTAGATAATAATAAGGTTATAAATATTAAGGTTGACATGGGACAACCTATTTTAGAAAGATCCTTAATCCCGATGTTAGGGAATAGTGGACAAGTTATTGAAGAAACAATAATAGTAGAAGGTAAAGAATTCAAAGTAACAGCAGTTAGCATGGGGAATCCTCATTGTATAATATTCGTACCAGATATTAATGAAATAGATATTTATAAATGGGGTCCATTAGTTGAAAGTCATGAACTTTTCCCCAATAAAACTAATGTTGAATTTGTCCAAATAATTAATGAAGAAAAGGTTATTATGCGTGTCTGGGAGAGAGGAGCAGGAATAACTAATGCTTGCGGGACAGGTGCTTGTGCGACTTTAGTTGCAGCTAATCTTTCAGGAAAAACTAGTAAAAAGGCCGAGGTTCAGTTATTAGGAGGTAGCCTTTATATAGAGTGGCTTCTAAATGGACATGTCTTAATGACAGGTTCTGCTACAAACGTGTTTCAGGGGGAATACTTATGATTCATAGTATGACTGGTTATGGTAGAGGAGAAGAAGAGGGGCTAGGTTTAGAATTTGTTGTTGAAGTTAAATCAGTTAACCATCGATATAGTGAAATAGTTATTAAGCAACCAAGACAATATATATTATTAGAAGATTATTTAAGAAAACTAGTACAAAAGTATATAAGTAGAGGACGCGTTGACTTATTTATTAAGGTTAAGGAAATAGATCAAAAGAAATCTCAAATCAAAGTTGACAAAGACCTAGCCATAGATTATTATAATTCTTTAAATGAGCTAGCTAAAGATTTGAAAATTTCTTCTGATGTTAGTATTTATGAGATAGCTTCTTTACCTGAAGTAATTAAAGAAGAAGAAAATGAAACTGATTTAGAACAGGTAAAAAAGGTTATTGAAAAGGCTACTGTGAAGGCATTAGATGGTTTATTAAGCATGAGAGAGGCAGAAGGAAAGACATTATTTGAAGATTTAATTAGCAGAATAAGTAATTTAAAAGATTATCAAGCAAAAATTATAGCGAGAAGCCCAATCATGTTAGATGAATATAGAGAAAGGCTTCGTAAAAGAATAGAAGAGCTTTTAATTGAACAAGTTGATGAAAACAGACTAAATCAAGAAGTGATATTCATGGTTGAAAAAAGCAATGTTACTGAAGAGTTAATTAGATTAGATAGTCATTTTGATCAATTTATAAATACATTGAATTATGAAGGTGCTGTTGGTAGAAAGCTGGACTTTTTGGTTCAGGAAATGAATAGGGAAACTAATACAATAGGATCCAAAGCTAATGATTTGGAAATTGCACATTTAGTAGTAGAAATGAAAACTGAGCTTGAGAAAATAAGAGAACAAATTCAAAATATTGAATAAATATTATATTTTTTTAGTTAATCTTATTAGTTATTGGCATAATATATAGGAGGTTAACATGGATATAAAGCTAATAAATATTGGTTTTGGTAATATCGTTGTAGCAAATAGAATTATAGCCATAATTAGCCCTGAATCTGCACCAATAAAAAGAATTATACAAGAGTCAAGAGATAAAGGTATGTTAGTCGATGCTACGTATGGACGTAGGACTAGAGCGGTTGTGATAACAGATAGTGATCATGTGATTCTATCTGCTGTTCAACCAGAAACTGTTGCCCATCGTTTAGTGGTAAAAGACACACCCGTACATAATGATGAAGATGAGCAATAAAAGGAGCTGTTCGTAATGGATGTAAACGAAGAGGGATTATTAATTATCCTTTCTGGTCCTTCAGGTGCAGGCAAAGGAACCATTTGTAAAAGGCTTTTAAAAGAGATAGATGTTAAATTATCAATTTCAGCCACTACTCGTAAACCAAGAAATGGAGAGGTGCACGGGAAAGAGTACTTTTTTATAACAAAAGAAGAATTTGAAGCAAAATTAGAAGAGAATGAATTTTTAGAGTGGGCAAAGGTATATGATAATTATTATGGAACTCCCAATGAATATGTAGAAGAAATCTTAAATGATGGACATAATTGCATATTAGAGATTGACCCACAAGGAGCTAAAAAGGTTAAAGAAAAAAGACCTGACGCAATTTATTTATTTATAATCCCTCCTTCTATGCAGGAATTAGAAGAACGTTTAAAAGGGAGAGGAACTGAAACAAATATAGAAATTGAAAAAAGATTAGGTAATGTTTGTAATGAAATGGAGTACCTGGGAATCTATGATTATGTTATTGTAAATGATATTGTTGAAAAAGCAGTGGAAAAGGTAAAAGCAATAATTTTGGCAGAAAAGTGTAAAGCAAAAAGAAATAATTATTATATTTTTTAATAGAGGATGATAAAAATGAATAAACCATCTATAGATGTGTTGATGACTAAAGTAGATAGTAAATACTCTTTAGTTGTGGCTACAGCTAAAAGAGCTCGCCTTATTGTTGAACAAGAACCACCACTTATAAAAATCGAATCTACTAAACCAGTTACCATAGCCTTACATGAAATTGCTGGCGATAAAATAAGATACGAAAGAACTAAGACGGGAATTAAATAAATAATATGTTAAAAGATAAAAATATTGTAATAGGAATAACGGGAGGAATAGCTGCTTATAAGTCTTGTGAGATTATTAGTCTAATGAAAAAAAGTGGGGCAAATATTCACTGTGTTATGACAAAAGAAGCTATGCAGTTTATTACTCCTTTAACCCTAAGAACTTTATCTGGTAATGAGGTTATTACAGATTTATTTTCTGAGTCTAAGAATTGGAATGTAGAGCATATATCTTTAGCTAAAATGGCAGATGTTTTTTTAGTTGCACCTGCAACTGCAAACATAATTGGGAAAATAGCAAATGGTATTTGTGATGATTTCCTTACTACAACTATTATGGCTACAAAGGCTAAAGTCGTATTTGCTCCAGCCATGAACGTTAATATGTATGAAAATCCAATTTTAAAGGACAATATAAGTAAGTTGAAACATTTGGGGTATGAGTTTATTGATCCTATCGTAGGGAATCTTGCGTGTGGAGATAGTGGTAAAGGAAAAATGGCTGATCCTAAGGATATAGTGAATTATTTATATAATTTATCTGGAAAAAAACAAGACTTAAAAGGTGTCTCTATTTTAATTACAGCTGGTCCAACAAGGGAGCTTATTGATCCTGTAAGATATATTACAAATCGTAGTTCAGGAAAAATGGGCTATGCAATAGCAAGAGTAGCCAAAGAACGTGGCGCAGATGTTACCTTAATATCAGGGCCGACAAATTTACCTAGACCTGAAGGGATCAAGTTTATTCAAATAGAAACTGCATTAGAAATGTTTACTAAAGTAAAAGAAAATTTTGCTAGTAATAATATTGTAATTAAAGCAGCTGCGGTTGCTGATTATAGACCTAAAAATATTGCCAATCAAAAAATTAAAAAATCTGATGGTGACATGCATATTGAATTAGAACGTAACCCTGATATTTTAGCCTTTCTTGGAGAACAAAAAGGTGATAAAATTCTTGTAGGCTTTGCAGCTGAAACAAATGATTTAACTCAAAATGCGTTAACTAAACTTAAAAAGAAGAATTTAGACCTTATAGTAGCTAATGACGTGAGTCAAGAGGGTGCAGGATTTAACTATGATACAAATAAGGTAACAATTTTTTCTGCCACAAAAGAAACAAATAAGTTGCCGTTAATGAGTAAATTAGATGTTGCCGATAAAATAATAGATGAAGCTGTAACTTTATTAAAAAAGGAGTGAAATTTCCAGTGCGTAAATTATTTACATCTGAATCAGTAACTGAAGGACATCCTGATAAAATTGCCGATCAGATTTCTGATGCAGTATTAGATGCAATTTTTGAACATGATCCAACCGCAAGAGTAGCATGTGAAACAGCTGTTACAACTGGCTTAGTTCTTGTTATGGGGGAAATATCCACATCATGTTATGTAGATATTCCAAAGGTAGTAAGAAATACAATTCGAGAAATTGGTTATGATAGAGCAAAATATGGTTTTGACTGTGATACCTGCGCAGTATTAACAGCTATAGATGAACAATCTGTCGATATTGCTTTAGGTGTAGATATGGCTCTAGAAGCAAGAGAAGGTGAAATGACAGATTCTGAAATTGAATCTTTAGGTGCTGGAGACCAAGGGATGATGTTTGGTTATGCTACCGATGAAACTCCAGAATATATGCCTATGCCAATTAGTTTAGCGCATAAATTAACGAGAAAACTATCTGAAGTAAGAAAAAGTGGCGAATTAAACTATATATTACCAGATGGAAAATCTCAGGTAACTATTGAGTATGATGGGGATAAACCAGTTAGAATCGACACAATTGTAATTTCAACCCAGCATAAGGAAGAGGTTACTTTAGCAACTATTAGAGAAGAAGTAATAGAAAAAGTAGTAAGGCCAGTATTACCTAAAGAGTTCATAGATGAAAATACTCGTTTCTTAATAAATCCTACGGGCAGATTTGTTATTGGTGGACCTCAAGGGGATTCTGGTTTAACAGGAAGAAAAATTATCGTAGACACTTATGGTGGTAAAGCGAAACATGGCGGTGGAGCCTTTTCTGGAAAGGATCCAACAAAGGTAGATAGATCAGCTGCTTATGCTGCTAGATACGTTGCTAAAAACATTGTAGCTGCAGGTCTTGCAAAAAGATGCGAAATTCAATTAGCATATGCAATAGGTGTAGCTGAACCTGTTTCAATCCTAGTAGATACTTTTGGGACAAGTAGTGTATCAGAAGAGAAAATTGTTAGTGCAGTAAAAAATATCTTTGATTTAAGACCTACAGGTATTATTAAAGAATTAGATTTAAGAAAACCAATCTATAAACAAACAGCTGCTTATGGACATTTTGGTAGAACCGATGTTGAATTACCTTGGGAAAAACTAGATAAGGTTGAATTACTAAAAAAAGAAGTTGGGCTTTAGGCTCAATTTCTTTTTGTTTTACAAATTTTTAATTGAAGCAAGTTCTTAATTCAGGTGGAGATTCTTCTACTCCACCTGAATTCTAGAACTGCAAATGCATGACTTAGTTGGCGTTTGACCCCCGCCTAAATAGGCGGGAGACTTACGCCAAGTTAGTCAGGTTAAATATATCTAAAATCACAATAAAAGGAAGAGTTAAATGCAAAACTTAGTTGCAGTTGTAGTTAACTTGCCAAAGCAAAGTGAAAAGCAAATATTGTATTATAAGTTTCCAGAAAAAATGGTGGATATACTTAAAATAGGTTGTAGGGTGCTTGTTCCAGTAGGGAATGCTTTACGAGAAGGTTATGTTGTAGATTTCCCTGAAACGTCTGAGATTAAAAAGCTGAAAGAAATAGCGCAAATATTAGAGGATAAACCACTTATACCTGAAGAATTAATGAAATTAGCCCTTTGGATTAGTAAGTCATATTTAAGTCCTATTCATAAAGTTATTGAGCAAATAATTCCTCCTGCTATGAGAATAGAGCCAGATAGGTGGGTAAGACTTTTAGAAAATAATGAGCTAAGTATTTCTTTAAGTGTTTTAGATGTGAGGGTTGCTAATATCCTTAGTTCTTTAGAGAATGGACCAGTAAAATTAAATTCTTTATTAAGAAAATACGGAGGAGACATAAATAGTAGTTTACAGGATCTCAAGCAAAGAGGCTTAATAGAAATTTTTCTAGACTTTAAGACTAAAGAAACTAATAGCTCTGTTACAATAATTGAAAAGATAGTAAAAAAAGAAGAATATGATAATGTATTAAAAGAATTAAAGAGAGCTCCTATTCAGTTGAAAATACTAAACATTTTAGATACTGTAGGCCAAATAGAACAACAAAAGCTTTTAAAAGAATACTCACTTAATTTGTCTTCAATAAACGCACTCGAAAAAAAAGGCTATATAAGAAAACATAAGCTAAAAAAAGAAAGAACTCCTGAGCTTAATGAGGAATTTCTTAATCATAAAAAGCTTACCTTAAATGATTCTCAGCAAAATGCAGTTAGTTTAATTACGAAGGCCATAAATGAAAATCAGTTGGAGACCTTTTTGTTACATGGCGTAACTGGTAGTGGCAAAACAGAGGTCTATTTAAGGTCTATTATAAATGCCGTTAATCAAGGCAAAGGAGCTTTACTTTTAGTTCCAGAGATATCCCTTACTCATCAAACAATTGGGAGATTTAAAGGAGTTTTGGGTCAGCAGGTAGTAGTTTTACATAGCGGCTTATCTGAGGGTGAAAGATTAGATGCTTGGAATGCCCTAAGGTCAGGTAATGCTAAAGTAGCTATTGGAGTTCGGAGTGCTGTTTTTGCACCTGTACAAAACTTAGGGATTATTATCATTGATGAAGAGCATGAATCTACCTATAAGCAAACCGAACCGGATCCTCGTTATCATACAAGAGATGTAGCAATAGAAAGAATTAGAAACTTAAATGGTGTTTTAATTTTAGGTAGTGCTACGCCTTCTATAGAAACGTATTACAATGCAAAACAAAATAATTATACTTTAATTGAATTAGCTCAAAGGGTTAAAGCAAATCCTTTACCTAAAGTAGAAGTAGTTGATTTGAAAAATGAACTAGAATCAGGAAATAAAAGTATTTTTAGTAGAGTACTTCATCAAAGTATCTCAGACACCCTAGCAAAGGGAGAACAAGTAATATTATTTATGAATAGAAGGGGATATTCTACTTTTGTTCTTTGTAGGGAATGTGGAGAATCTTTAATGTGTAAAAACTGTTCAATAAGTTTAACTTATCATTTTGTAAATTCAGAAATGAGATGCCATTATTGTAACTACAGGGCTAGCGTTCCGACAAAATGTCCTCATTGTGGAAGTAAATATATTCGATATTTTGGTTCAGGAACCCAGCAAGTTGAAGTGGAATTAATTAAAGCCTTTCCGGGAATTAAAGTTACGCGGATGGATGTAGATACGACAACGAGAAAAAACTCTCATCAAGAGCTTTTAGCAGAATTTAGTAAAGGGGAAACCCAGGTTTTACTAGGAACTCAAATGATAGCTAAAGGATTAGACTTTCCAAATGTTACATTAGTAGGTGTGATAGCTGCTGATACTTCTTTAAACTTACCTGACTTTAGAGCTGGAGAAAAAACATTTCAATTAATTACTCAAGTAGCAGGTAGAACTGGCAGAGGTGACAAAATTGGAAAAGTAATCGTGCAAACTTATAATCCTGAACACTATGCCATTATCCATGCTAAAAATCACGATTATAAGTCTTTTTATGAAAAAGAAATTGAACAAAGGCAAATAATAGGTTATCCACCTTTTAATAGTCTAGTACGAATTATTATTAACGGACATGAAGAAGATATTGTAATGAACTTAGCAGAAAAAATAGGATTAGATTTAAAGAATATTTCAAAGGATAAAATAGAAATATTTGGACCTGCTCCAGCCCCTTTAGCAAAAATCCAAAATAGATTTAGATGGCAAATTATTTTAAAAGCAAATAGTTTAGATTTTTTACGTAAAGTAGCTTGGCATGAATATAAAAAATATGTAAACCTAAAGGAATATAATCAATTACGGATAATTATTGATATTGAGCCTCAAAGTATTCTATAATGAGATAATAGGAAACATAACAAAGAAGCTTTATATTGGGAGGAAATTATGGCTATATATAACATAGTAAAAAAAGAAGAAACTGTTTTACGGGAAAAATCAAAGTATGTTAAAAATATTACAAAAAATGTTGAGAAACTTTTAGATAATATGGCTGAGACTATGTATGAATCTAAAGGCGTAGGCCTAGCTGCCCCGCAAGTAGGTGTATTAAAAAGAGTAGTAGTTATTGATGTAGGAGAAGGTCTAATTGAGTTAATAAATCCAGAAATTATCGATTCAAAAGGCAGCGAGACTGATTATGAAGGTTGTTTAAGTTGCCCAGGTATAGTAGGAGAAGTAACAAGAGCTAAAGAAGTAAAAGTTAAAGGATTAGATCGAAAAGGAAATGAAGTTATAATTGAAGGTGATGAACTACTTGCTAGATGCTTACAGCATGAAATAGATCACTTAGAAGGCATTTTATTTATTGATAAAGCACAAAAAATACAAACAACACCCTAAGGAGGTAACTTTATGCGGGTATTATTTATGGGAACACCTGACTTTGCAGTTAGTTCATTAGAATATTTAGTTAAAGCTAATTATGAAGTAATAGGTGTGGTCACCCAACCAGATAGACAGAAGGGAAGAGGCAAAAAGATAACCGCTCCTCCTGTAAAACAAAAAGCATTAGAACTAGGATTGCCAATTTTTCAACCGGAAAAAGTAAGAAATGAAGAATTTATAGAAATTTTAAAAGAATTAAATCCTGATATTATTGTAGTGGTAGCCTTTGGACAAATCTTACCTAAGGATATTTTAGAATTACCTAGTTTTGGTTGTATTAATGTCCATGCATCCTTATTACCAAAGTACAGAGGGGCAGCGCCTATCCACTGGTCAATAATTAATGGAGAAACAAAAACAGGAATTACGACCATGTATATGAATGAAGGATTAGATACAGGCGATATGTTATTAAAAGAAGAAATTTTAATTGATAACAATATGAATTCAGGAGAACTACATGATGAATTAGCAGAATTAGGTGGGGAGCTTTTGGTCAGAACGCTTGATCTTTTACAAAAAAATAAAATTATTCCACAACCCCAAAATGACCAGGAGTCTACATATGCCTCCCTATTAAAAAAGGAGCATGAAGTAATCTCTTGGGATGAGAATTCTACTAATATTCATAATTTAGTCAGGGGTATGAATCCTTGGCCAGGTGCATATACTGTATGTAATAATGAACGTCTTAAAATACTTGAAACAAGGTTAAATAACCTGGAAAGTAGTGGAGATAAAAGTAAAGTAGGCACGATTATTGAAGTGGATAATGATGGATTTTGGGTTAAAACAGAAGATGATAAATTATTAATTACAAAAGTCCAACCTGCTGGAAAAAAGGCTATGCTTGCCAAAGATTTTATAAATGGATATAAGATTAAGACCGGTCTAGTATTAGGTGATCAAGGTGTATGAAACAAATAAACGGTTATTTATTTTTCTCTTATTATTAAGCTTTAGTGGTTTACTGATTAGTTTTTATTTAGCTTATTTGATTGCTACTGGTTTATCACCTATTTTTAATCGAATTTTTCTGGTAATTAGTTTTATTCTTGTGACCTTTTTGTTTTTATTTTTTGGAATAGGAATAGCTTTATTAATATATAGTTTATGGAGTTCCAAACCCATTAACTCAAATAAGTTAATTAAAAAGAGTATTTTGTTTTTATATCCAAATGCTTTACGAATAGGGAAGTGGTTTGGGTTAAGCTCAGATAAAATAAAAAATTCCTATATCCAAGTTAATAACGAATTGGTGAAACTAAAAAAATATAAAATGTTACCTGAAGATATATTAATACTAGCTCCTCATTGTCTACAAAATGTAAAATGTCCTCATAAGATAACAATTGATGTAAATAATTGCAAAAACTGTGGGTTGTGTAAGGTGGGGTCATTATTAATGGTAAGTAATAAATATAATGTTGATATTGTAATAGCAACAGGTGGAACCTTTGCACGAAAGTTTGTTGCTGAGAAAAGGCCAAAGGCAATTATAGCTATTGCTTGTGAAAGAGATTTGACTAGTGGAATCCAAGATGTTAAAGATATTCCTGTATTAGGTGTTCTTAATGAAAGACCAGAAGGACCTTGTTATAATACACAAGTAAGTTTAGGGCAAGTTGAAAATGCAATTAACTTTTTTTTAAAAGGGGGACATAAATAATGTTTTTTCCAATATTTGATCCTACGATGATTTTATTAATACCAGGAATTCTACTCGCGTTTTATGCACAAACTAAAGTTCAATCAACCTTTAGAAAATATTCTAAGGTGTCATCAAAAAGAAATGTTACGGGAGCCCAGGTAGCAAGAGCTATTTTAGATGATCAAGGATTAACCAATGTAGCAGTTGAAGCTACACCTGGACAATTATCGGATCATTATGATCCTAGAACTAAGGTGGTAAGATTATCTAATGATGTTTATCATAGCAGTTCTCTGGCATCCTTAGGAGTTGCTGCACATGAAGTAGGTCATGCGATACAAGATGATACGGGTTATTTACCATTACATTTTAGAAGCACTTTAGTTCCTGTAACCCAAATTGGTTCAACTTTATCTTTTCCACTGTTACTAATAGGATTATTAATGAGTGCACCTTTTCTTGTAAAGGCAGGAGTATATTTGTTTTCTGCAGTAGTAGTATTTCAGCTTGTAACTTTGCCTGTTGAATTTAATGCTAGTAATAGAGCCTTAAATATTTTAGGTTCACAAAGATTTTTAGATAATGATGAAATTAAAAAAACAAAGAAAGTTTTAGATGCAGCTGCCCTTACTTATGTTGCTGCAGCATTAATGGCTGCCCTTAATTTAATTAGACTATTATTAATTTCTGGTCTTTTAGGAAGAAGTGATGACTAATGAATGCTAGAGATTTAGCTTTAAACGTAATCTTTGAAGTTAATGAAAAGTTAGCTTATGCAAATATCGAACTAGATAAAGCACTTAAAAATGCAAAATTAGCTGATCAAAGAGATAAAGGACTAGTAACCGATTTAGTTTATGGCACTATCAAATATAAAGGACGTTTAGACTATATAATTAATCAGTTTGCTAAACCTAAGGTCAATAAAATGGCTCCTATGATTAGAAATATCATCCGTATGGGACTTTATCAGATAATCTTTCTTGATAAAGTCCCTATTTCTGCAGCTATAAATGAATCAGTTAACCTAGGAAAAAGATACGGACATAAAGGAACAGTTGGTTTTATTAATGGAGTATTACGTAATATAGCAAGAAACTTAGAAAATATAAAATATCCTAATAAAAATTCACAGCCCATTGAATACTTGGCGAGTTTTTATTCCTTTCCTAATTGGATGATAAAAGGCTGGGTAAAAGATTTTGGTATCGATAACACAGAAACTTTATGTGAATATTTTAATAATCCCTCACCTTTGTGGATAAGAACTAATTCCTTAAAGACAAATAGGGAAGAACTACAAGAAAGGCTTCAAAATGAAAACATTGAAACAGTTAAAAGCGAAAAGGTACCTGAAGGTTTAAGATTAATAAATAATACAGGTATGACTAAATTAAATACTTTTAAGGAAGGACTCTTTACTGTTCAAGATGAAAGCTCCATGATTGTAAGTCATGTCTTAAATCCTAAAAATAAAGATTTCATAATCGATACCTGTAGTGCTCCAGGAGGAAAAACAGGACATATGGCACAACTTATGGGAAATGAGGGAAAAATATTAGCCCTAGATATTCATGAACATAGGTTAGAATTAATAAAAGAAAACTGTACAAGATTAGGAATAACAAATGTAGATACAAAATTAGTAGATGCTAGGGAAATTTCAGCTCATATTCATGAATTAGTAGATGGAATATTAGTAGATGCACCCTGTTCTGGATTAGGAGTATTAGGAAGACGACCAGATGCAAGATGGAAAAAGGAAGAAAAGGATATTAAAGAATTAAGTAATTTGCAATTTGAGATATTACAAAGTGCGTCTAAATTAGTTAAATCTAAAGGGACGTTAATTTATAGCACTTGTACAATTGATTCCAGAGAAAATAAAGAAGTAGTACAAAGATTTTTAGAATATAGTCCAGATTTTTATTTAGATGATAGCTTAAATGAATATTTGCCATATAATACAGAAGAAGGCAAAGAAGGGTATATTCAATTCTTACCTTTTGCCCATAAGATGGATGGGTTTTTTATTGCGAGATTAAAAAGGAAATGAAAAATTGAGAGGTTACATTTATGTTAATTGATTTACGTTCATTAAATTTAGAAGAATTAGAGAAATTAATGCTAGAACTACAAGAAAGTAAATTTAGAAGTAAACAGATTTTTAGCTGGGTACATGCTAAAGGAGTTTCTAATTTTGCAGAAATGACAAATGTACCTGGTAAATTACGTGATAAATTGCTAGAAAAAACAGTGTTAAATGAACTAGATTTAATTAAATCCCAAGTTTCTAAGGATGGGACAACAAAGTATTTATTAAAATTAGCGGATAATAATTATATTGAATGTGTTCTAATGAAATATCAAGGAACAAAAGCAAGAAAAAGAAATACCTTGTGTATATCTAGTCAAGTTGGATGTGCAATGGGATGTGGTTTTTGTGCAACTGGAAAAGGTGGATTTACTAGAAATTTAAGTGTCGGTGAAATCTTAGGTCAGGTTTACCTAGTTACTAAACTTGAAAGTATATATGAAGAAAATTTTAAAATAAATAATGTTGTTTATATGGGCATGGGTGAACCTCTTTTGAATTTTACTAACGTTATTAAGTCAATTTATTTATTAAATAATTCTGAGGGTCAAAATATAGGAATGCGCAGGATTACTGTGTCAACATGTGGAATAGTACCTAAAATTATAGAACTAGCTGATTTAGATTTAGATTTAGTTTTAGCTATATCCCTACATGCAGCCACAGATACGGAGAGATCAAAGTTAATGCCTGTTAATAATAAATATCCTCTTAGTGATTTAAAGAATGCATGTAAATATTATATAGAAAAGACTAAACGCCGCATAACCTTTGAATATGCTTTAGTTAATGATGTTAATGATAATGCAGAAGACGCTAAAGATTTAGCTAATTATTTAAAAGATTTAATGTGCCATATAAATCTTATTCCAGTTAATCCTGTTAATAAAATTCATACAAGGCCTAGTAGAAAAAAAGTAACTGATTTTTCAAATTGGTTAAATAAATTTGGGATAAATGCCAGTATTAGAGAAGAAAAAGGTTTAGATATTGATGGGGCATGTGGTCAATTAAGCGGTAGAATGGAGGAATAAATGTTTGTGTTTGATAGTAGTGGAAATATACTTCTTTTAATCACATTATATATGTTCTTGGCATTATTATACTTAGAGATTAGAAAATACAATAAAGATCAAATGGATTTTGCACTTTTATTGGTTATTAGTGATTTTAAAAATGATGATACTTCTTATACAAAAGGTGAAATAATATTAATAAATAAAGATAGAAGATTAAGTTTTGCTAATCAAGAAATAACTTTAAAAAATGGAAACTTACTTTTAAAAGTTAAGGATGACTTTCAAACTGTTTCTAAAGGAGAATTAGTTGAATTTGCAGGAGGTTCCCTGCAGTTAGTGGGGTGTAGTAATGAAGGTAAAATCATTGACGAATATTGGCTTAGTGAGAAAGGTTAACGAAGATAGCTATTTAGTTGATGAAGTTCGTAATCTTTTTGTTGTTGCTGACGGTATGGGTGGACATAAAGGAGGAGAATTAGCCAGTACAATAGCAATTAAAACTATTGATGACTTCTGTATAATAGATAAGAATTTAGAAAATTTTAATGAGCTTTTAAGAAAAACGATCGAAAAAGCTAATTCTTTAATTTATAATAAGGCTCATACCGATGAAGGATTTGTAGGTATGGGTACGACGATAACTGCAATAATTATGCATAAAGATAGATTACATATAGCCAATATAGGTGATAGTAGAGCTTATTTAATTACTAAAGACAAAATTTGTTTATTAACACAAGATCACTCATTAGTTAGGGAATTAATGAATACTGGTGAAATTACCGAAGAAGAAGCTAATAATCATCCCAATAAAAACATTTTGACAAGAGCACTTGGCATTGAACAAGATGTTAAGGTAGATTTATTCGAAAGGGAAATAAAGCCTGGAGAATGTATATTATTGTGTACAGATGGACTCACAAATCAAGTTAAAGACGAGGAAATATTTAATATAATTACTAATAATAAATTAGAAGAAGCTGTTAATAATTTGATGGATTTAGCTTTAAAAAGAGGTGGAAAAGATAATATTACCCTAGTATTGGTAAATTATAATGAATAATTTTTTACAAGATTTTAAACTATTTTTTTTAAATATAATTGTAATTTTATTAAGCAATATTAATCTTATAATTCAGGAAACAGAAATTCCAAATTTAATATTTTATAATATTATTTTAATTGTATCTTTATTTTTAGTAAAACTATTTATTATAAAGGTTTTACAAGTAAAAAACTTAATATTTGATATTATATCATTATTAATAAGTTTGGGCTGGATATTCTTAATTAGATTAAATCCATATTTAGCTCCAAGACAGTTACTCTGGATATGTATAGGTTTAATCGTGATGTTAGTAATCTTTTTTATTGTAAAAAACATACCTATGGACTTTATTAAAAACAATAAATATTTATGGTTAATTATTACTTTAACTTTACTTATTTTACCTCTTCTTAAAGGTGTTGAAGTAGGGGGAGCCACTAGTTGGCTGCAATTAGGTAAAATTAGATTTCAATCTTCTGAGCTAGCTAAAATTTTTTATTTAGTTTTTTTAACAAGCCTAATTAGAGAAAGTACTTTCATAAAAGGTAAGGGTTTCTTTTTAGCTTGGATAGGTACACTAAGTAGTGTTGCTATCTTAGTATTACAAAAGGATTTAGGAATGGCGCTAGTTTTTTATCTTACATTTTTACTAATTATATATTTAACTACTAAAAAAATTACGAGTCAAGTTTGGGGAATCATTATACTACTTTTAGCTGCTATTGTGGCATATTACTATTTTCCTCATGTAAGGTTTAGAATTCTTACCTGGTTAAGTCCTTGGGAAAATCCTCATACTAGTGGGTACCAAATAATTTTCTCTTTATTTTCATTTTCCAATGGAGGGATTCTAGGAGTAGGTTTAGGTAATGGATTTTCTAAGTTTATCCCAGAAGTACATACTGATTTTATGTTTGCAGCAATAGGTGAACAGTTAGGACTTTTAGGATCGATAAGCATAATATTGCTTTATTTATTATTTTTGTTTTTTTGTTATCATGAAATAAAGTTTATACCTACCAAAGGGCGTAGAATATTAGCCTTAGGTTTATCTGCGATTATGGTTATAGAATCTTTTGTTATTATGGCAGGGGTTTCAAAATTAATCCCACTTACTGGTTTGCCTTTACCTTTTATGGGTTATGGAGGAAGTGCAGTAATAACAAATTTTATAAATTTAGGTTTTATTTTAGCTTTAACCAGTAACAAGTCTATTACTGTACAGATGGAAGAAGAAGGTTTAAATTATATATTTAAAATAATTTGGATTGTAGCGTTAGCTTTGATTTTAAATCTTACATACTGGCAGGTAATAAAGAGCAATTCGATGAAACAACATCCATTGAATCCTAGATATAGGATAATTAAAACAGTACATAGTACTAATATACCAACTTCGTTACACAAAGTTATAGAACGAAATGAGGTGTAAGAGTGATAGGGAAAAATCTAGGTGGAAGATATCAGATATTATCACCTATAGGCGAAGGTGGCATGTCAGTTGTATATAAAGCAAAGGACCTACTTTTAAGCCGATTAGTAGCTGTTAAAGTACTAAGAGAACAGTTTACCAGTGATAATGAATTCGTTAAGAGATTTAGAAGAGAAGCACAAGCTGCAGCAAGTTTATCTCATGCCAATATCGTAGGTATATATGATGTTGGGCAAGATGAAAATTTATATTATCTAGTAATGGAATATATTGAAGGTGAAAACTTAAAAGAGATTATAAAAGAAAAAGGTATGATCTCACAAGAAGAAACTATTTATATTGTCAAGCAAATTTGTGATGCCTTAGAACATGCTCATAAAAATGACCTAGTTCATAGGGATATTAAGCCACATAATATTTTGATAAATAAAGAAGGATTAATTAAGGTAACAGACTTTGGTATAGCTAGAGCTGTTAGCGCTGCAACTGTTACACATACAAAAGGTATCTTAGGTTCTGTTCATTATTTTTCACCTGAACAAGCAAAAGGAGAAATAGCAGGTCATAAATCTGATATATATTCACTAGGGATACTTCTTTATGAAATGATAACTGGACAATTACCTTTTGAAGGTGATTCTCCAATTAGTATAGCCTTGCAACATATTCAAAAGGATCCCATTAAGCCTAGAGAAATTAATCCTAATATAAATCAAGATTTAGAAAATGTTATTTTAAAGTGTATTGCTAAAGATAGCAATGATCGTTATGAAAGTTTTAGTAATATAAAAAATGATTTGCAAGATATTCATGAGGGAAAACTTATTCAAATAGAGGTTAAGGAAAATAAAAAGTTTGACACAAATTCTTTAGAAAATACAATTGTGTTCAGTGATAAATTAGAACCCAATAAATCTATAAATAATAAAAAGAAAAAGAAAAAGATAAAACCAACCGGATATGCTCTTATAATATTTATTGGATTAATTTTACTTGTGGGATCTACTTGGTCATTTTCTAAACTTTTCATAAAACAGGATGTAATAGTACCAGATGTACAAAATTTAACTGTATCTGAGGGTAAAAGACTATTAAAAGATAAAAAATTAAATTTAGAAATTAAAAATGAAATAGAAGATGATGAAGTACCTGAGGGTAGAATTATCAGCCAAGATCCTTTACCAGATGCTAAAATAAAGTCCAAAAGAACGGTGATGGTAATTGTAAGTAAAGGGGTATCGAAGGTTTTAGTTCCAGATATAGTTGGGTATACAGAAGCAGAAGCAGAAATACGACTAACTAACAAGGAATTAGAAATTGGTGAAATCACCAATGAATATAATGATGAATATCCAATTGGGAGAGTAATAAATCAATATCCAAGATTTGAAGACGAGGTAACAAAAAATAGTAAAATAGATTTAGTAATTAGTAAAGGATCAAGACCTAATTTTAAATCTATGATAAGTTTAATAGGTCTTGACTTAAATGTTGCAGAAGCGAGAATATTAGAGCAAGGTTTAGTTTTAAGTGGAGTTACCAAAAAACCTAGTAATCAATATGGAGAAAATATAGTTTTTGAGCAAGATCCAGCTGTAGGTGGGCGTGTTAAAGCAGGAACTAAAGTAAATTTAATAATAAGTTCTGGGACTGCAAATAATTCTAGTGAATCAAAGGTAGCTGTAAAGTTAACTAGGCCTGGGAATTTAATTATCGAAGTATCTGATGCTAATGGTGAACGCGAAGTATATAATGAACAACATCAAAAAGATGATGTTATTACTAAAAATGTTACTTATAATGGGCAAGCTACAATAACAGTATATTTAGATGATGAAATTATTTTACAAAAAAATGAGCAATAGACTAGAATAAGGGAGAGATAAGTATCGAAGGGATAATCTTAAAGGGGTATAGTGGTTTTTATTATGTAGAATATAATAATCAAATATATGAATGCTCATTAAGAGGTAAAAATAAATTAATAAACTCTAAATTTTTACCTGGGGATCAAGTGATATTTAGTATTATATCTGACTTTAAAGGTGTAATAGAAAAAGTATTACCAAGAAAAAATGAATTAACAAGACCCCCAATTGCTAATGTAGATCAGGTTATTATTGTTAATGCTTGTTTAAATCCTCCACCTGATTTTTGGATGATTGATCGTCTAACTATTTTGGCGCTTTGGAATAAAACAAAACCAATTCTTTGTTTTAATAAAAGTGATTTAGTAACGGAAGATGAATTAAATAGAATTAGAAGTATTTATGAGAAAGCTAATTTCAAGGTAATTTTTACTAGTAGCAAACAGAACATAGGTATAGATGAGTTAAAAGAAACATTAACTGGAAAGAAATCTGTTTTTGCCGGTTTGTCTGGAGTAGGAAAATCTAGTTTATTAAATTCTTTACAAACAGAATTAAAATTACAAACAGGAGAAATTAGTAACAAATTAAAAAGGGGAAAACATACAACACGTCATGTTGAATTTCTTCCTTTTACATTTGGTGGCCTAGTAGCAGATACACCAGGATTTAGTTCTCTTGATTTACCCAAGGATATTGTAAGAGAACAATTTTCTTGGTTATTTCCGGAGATATATGCTTATCAAAATGAATGCAAATTCTCAACTTGTTTGCATAACAAGGAGCCAAAATGCGCTGTAAAGGAAGCTGTTAGCTTAGGAAAAATAAGTGAAAATAGATATAAAAATTATTTGGCATTTTTAGAAGAAGTTATAAGCAATGAAAGGAGTTATTAAATTGATAAAGATCGCACCATCATTATTGTCAGCTGATTTTAGTTGTTTAAAAGAGGAGGTAGAAAGTATAGAGACGGCAGGAGCCGATTGGTTACATCTTGATATCATGGATGGTCATTTTGTTCCTAATATTACTTTTGGACCTTTAGTTTTAAAAGCCTTAAAAAAACATTCTAATTTATTTTTCGATACTCATTTAATGATTGAGAATCCTGATAAATATATACAGGAATTTGTTAGTGCAGGAGCTGATTTAATTACAGTTCATGCAGAAACAACACCTCATTTGCATAGGACTATCCAAAATATAAAGTCTTTAGGAGTTAAGGCCGGTGTATCGTTAAATCCTTCAACTCCACTTAATGTTTTAGAATATGTTATAGAAGATATTGATTTAGTTCTTTTAATGAGCGTTAATCCTGGATTTGGAGGGCAAAAATTCATCCGAAGCGTTGTCTGTAAGATAAATGCTTTAAAAAAATTAATAGATGAAAAGAACTTAAATTTAAGTATTCAAATTGATGGTGGAATTAATAAAGAAACCGCACCTCTTGTAGTTGAAGCTGGGGCAGATGTTTTAGTTGCAGGGTCTGCTATCTTTGGTCATGAAAACAGGAAAAAGGCCATAGATGACATTAAAAAGTCTTATGCTTGACTTTTAAGCGCGATTTGATAATATTTAAGTAAATAATATAATATTCCTTCGGGGTTAGGTAAAAAGGAGAATATAATGAATACAAAAATTTTAACTAGAATAGGGTTATTAGCAGCCTTTGGCTTAGTTTTACAGATTTTCTCTTTTCCACTTCCCTTTTTTCCTGAATTCCTTCGGTATGATGCTGCAGAATTGCCAGCCTTAATTGCTGCCTTCGCTTTAGGACCATGGTATGGGGTTTTAGTAGATTTTCTAAAAAACATTTTGTCGCTCTTTGTAGGTATGGCACCAGCTGGTATTATTGGTATAACAGCTAATTTTATTGCAGGAGCTACCTTTTCTCTAGTAGCAGGTACTATCTATTTTACGAAGAAAACTAAAGCTAGAGCTTTTATAGGGATAGTATTAGGAGTGGTTTTAACAACAATTGTTATGGTTGTTGCAAATTATTTTTGGTTACTACCATTATGGGGTATTCCAAAAAGTGGAGTACTGGAATTATTAGCTATTTCAATTATTCCTTTTAATATAATTAAAGGATTAATGACAGGAACTTTAACTTTTGTTTTATATAAAAAGGTAAAAAGTATTTTTGAACCAGTTTTTAAAAGTAAAAAGAAGCAAGTTTTAAATAAGTTAGGGTAAATCCCTAGCTTTTTTTATTTATATTAAGTTTAAAAATAAGGTATACTTATTTTATCATCAAACAGAATTATTTTTATAATCTCAGAATTCTTAGGAGGAATATATATGCAAAATAATATAGTAAGATCTACAGCATTAAATGGTACATTACGGGTTTCATCAGTAATTACTACAAATGTTATTGACGAAGCACGTCTAAAGCATGATACTTTCCCTGTAGCCACAGCAGCACTAGGAAGGGTAATCACGGGTACGTTATTATTAAGTTGGGGTTTAAAAGAAGAAGGAACTATAACCGTAAGGGTTTTAGGTGATGGACCTTTAGGAGGAATAATAGCAATAGCAAATTCTCAGGGAGAAGTAAGAGGATATGTGCAAGAGCCCCATGTGTATTTACCACTTAATAGCGCAGGTAAAATAGACGTTGGTGGAGGTGTCGGAGCGGGTTCGTTATATATAACTAAGGATTTAGGATTAGAACGACCATATACGGGCAGTACACCTTTAATTACAGGTGAAATAGGAGATGACTTAGCTAAGTATTTATTAGATTCTGAGCAAACTCCTTCTTTAGTTTCCTTAGGTGTTTTAGTAGATAAAGATAATTCCGTTTTAGCATCTGGTGGAATTATTATTCAGGCATTGCCTGGAGCAGAGGAAGAAGCCTTGATTAAAATCGAAGAAAATCTTAAAGACGTAAAGCCAATTAGTACTTTAATAAAAGAAGGCTTAGATGCTAAAGGATTAATTGGTGAGTATTTAAAAGGTATTGATATTAAAATACTGGATGAAAAGCCGGTAATGTTTAAATGTGAATGTAGTAAAGATAAATTAGAAAATATTTTAATAAGTTTAGGTGATAAAGAAATCAAGGATATTGTTGAAACTGAAGGACGAGCTGAAATTAGATGTCATTTTTGTAACGAAGAATATTTATTTAATAAAGATGATTTGGAGAAATTAGTAGAAGAAATAAATAATAACAAAAATAAATAGTAATAAAATATTAATATATAAAATAGTATTAAAAAAAGGTGACTTAAAGTCACCTTTTTTATAGTTAATTAGACTGCACGCGTAACTTTGCCTGAACGCAGACAACGCGTACATACATTTATACGTTTTGGAGTACCGTTAATGATTGCTCTAACTCTTTGCAGGTTAGGTGCCCATTTTCTCTTACTTCTGATATGAGAGTGACTTACTTGCATACCAGTAGATACTCCTTTATTACAAATTTCACATTTTCTAGCCATGGTGTACACACCTCCTTATATAAACCACATATGCATACTAATCGACAGTAAATTCACTGTTTAATTCTAACAAAATACTATGTTTATTGCAAGGTTTAATAATATAACTTAATATAATCTTAATACAAAAAATAGTAGGAGTGATATTTTGAAAAATAAAATTTTAAATATAATAAGTAGTTCAGCAGAATATATATCTGGAGAGGAAATAAGTAATAAATATGGTGTATCGAGAACTGCAATTTGGAAGCACATAAATGCTTTAAAACAAGAAGGTTATCAAATTGAATCATTCCCCAGAAAAGGTTATAAATTAATCCAAAGACCAGATATTTTACTAGAAAATGAAGTCTTGACTAATTTAAACACGAGTAAATGGGGTAAAGAAAAATTTTATTTTTTAAATGAAGTTGACTCGACAAATAATTATGCTAAAAAATTAGCTAGTGAGGGTAAGCCTGAAGGAACGGTAATAGTAGCTGAAGAACAGTCAGCTGGTAAGGGAAGGTTAAGTAGAAAATGGATTTCAGCTAAAGGAAAAGGAATATGGACGTCTTTTATTTTAAGACCTAATATACTACCTAATTTTGCAGCTCAGATTACATTAGTTATGGCAGTGGGTATGATTAAAGCACTAGAAAAGAATCTAGGAGTCTCAGCAAAAATTAAGTGGCCTAATGATATTTTAATTAATGATCTCAAGGTATGTGGAATCTTAACAGAAATGTCCGCGGAGATAGATCGTATAAATTATGTCATTGTCGGAATTGGACTTAATGTAAATCAATCAAATGATGACTTTCCAGACGAAATACAAGATAGTGCAACGTCACTAAAAATATGTTTAGGTAAAGAAATTAAAAGAGTGCAAATGTTACAGGTTATTTTAGAAGAAATAGAAAAGGTCTATAACTTATATTTAGAAAAAGGGTTTTCAGAAATTTTAGATGAATGGAAAAACAATTCTTGTACTTTAGGGCAAGAGGTTATAGTTAAGATGCCAAAAGAGATAATTGAAGGAATGGCCATAGATATAGACTCGGGGGGATGCTTAATTGTAAAAGATAAAGAAAATATAATACATAAAATAATTGCAGGAGATGTTTTAGTGCGTAAAAAGTAATTCCATTATAATAACTGGCTATAAGTGATTAGCCAGTTATTGATAATTACTATAATTGCAAATTAGAAATTTCTATTTTAAAGATGAAAAAGAGGAATAATTTACTTAAAAAAATTATTTATAACTATAATGAAATGTTTTATTATATACTTAGTGAAGTAATATTCTGAATATTGCAGGTATTATATTGTTTTCAAACAAATCAAAAAATGAGGAGGTTATTTTATGGCAACATCAACAATTACCCTGATAGTTTTAGCAATTGCCGCAATTTTATTTGTAACAGAAATTATTCCCTTAGCAGTTACCGCTATGTCAGTACCGGTTATTTTAGCTTTAACAGGCGTGTTAGACGCTAAAAAAGAAGCATTTTCAGGACTTATGGATACTAGTGTACTTTTATTTGCAGGTATGTTCGTGGTAGGTGCTGCTCTGTTTGAAACGGGAGTAGCGAAAAAGATTGGTGATAGCGTTGTAAAAATTGCTGGAACGAGTGAAATAAGATTAACTTTCGGAGTTATGTTTATTGCAGCAGCACTTTCAGCAGTATTAAGTAATACAGGAACTACCGCAGTATTACTTCCAGTTGCTATTGGAATCGCAGGTTCAGCAGGTTGGAGTAGAGGTAAGATCTTAATGCCTTTAGCTTTTGCAGCAGGTATGGGTGGAATTATCACTTTAGTAGGAACTCCTCCAAATTTAGCTGCTAATGCTGTTTTAAACACAGCAAAATTACCACCATTTGGATTTTTTGAATTTGCTTACATAGGTATTCCGATTACAGTTGCAGGTATTATTTATATGTTAACCTTAGGAAGAAAGTTAATTCCAGATCGCAATCCTGATGATATGTCTGAAGAAGCTGTTGAAGAAGTAAAAGTAGTTCCTTTTGCAAAACAATTTATCTCTGTAGCAATTTTATTAGGTGTAGTTTTAATCATGGCTTTTGACATTATACCTCTACACGTAGCAGCCATAACAGGAGCTTTATTATGTGTAGTAACAGGTTGTTTAAATGAAAAGCAAGCTTATAGATCAATTGATTGGACTACAATATTTTTATTTGCAGGAATGTTACCTTTAGCTAAAGCTATGGAGATAACTGGAGCAGGTGCAATTATTGCTGATAGTGTTGTAGGAATGATGGGGGATAATGTTGGTCCATATGCTGTTATGACTGCTTTATTTTTCTTATCAGCTATTCTTAGTCAATTTATGTCAAACACAGCTTGTGCCGCTTTATTATGTCCGATCGGTTTAGCTATCGCTAATTCTTTAGGTGCAAGTCCTCAAGCTATAGTATTAACAATTGCAGTTGCAGCATCTTGTGCTTTTGCGACCCCTGTAGGAACTCCTCCTAATACTTTAGTTTTAGGACCAGGTGGATTTAAGTTTGTGGATTATATCAAAGTTGGAACACCTTTAATAGTTATTTGTTATTTAGTGTGTATGGCTGTTATCCCGATAGTATGGCCATTCTATTAAAAAGTACATAAATTAAAAAGGGTTGTCTCTAGGCTAGAAAATGTTTTCTAGTTCAGAGACGCCCTTTTTTTATTCAATTTGTGTATACAGTATAATTTTTGCAAGGTCTATGGTAATAAGTGTATAATTATTAGATGGTATTTGTGATTATTACCAAATTCTATTATATAAAAAATAAAAATCAATATTTTTAAGAAAAATATTATGACATGGTACTAAAATCAAAATAATTGTGATATATTATTAGGAGTAGGTACTAAAACATTCGATTCAAGGGGTGAATTAAATGAGCACGGGAAAAAAAATCGCAGACCTTAAAGAATTATCGGCAAAAATAGATTTAGGTGGTGGCGAAAAGGCTATCTTAAAGCAACATGAAAAAGGTAAATATACAGCTAGAGAAAGATTATTAATGATATTTGATGAAGATTCATTTATTGAATTAGATAAATTTGTAAAACATCGCTGTACCAATTTTGGCATGGAAAAGGTTGAAGCACCAGGAGAAGGTGTAATAACAGGATATGGAACAATTAATGGACGATTAGTTTATGCTTATGCGCAGGACTTTACCGTAATAGGTGGATCTTTAGGTGAAATGCATGCTAAGAAGATTTGTAAGGTTATGGATTTAGCTATGAAGGTTGGTGCTCCTTGCATAGGTTTAAATGATTCAGGAGGAGCAAGAATCCAAGAAGCCGTTGATGCTTTAAGTGGTTATGGTAATATTTTCTATAGAAATACTAAAGCATCAGGTGTAATTCCCCAAATTTCAGTAATTATGGGACCTTGTGCAGGTGGTGCAGTTTATTCTCCAGCGATTACTGATTTTATTTTTATGGTTAAGGATACATCTCAAATGTTTATCACAGGTCCTCAAGTAATAAAGGCAGTTACAGGTGAAGAGGTAAGCGCAGAAAAATTAGGTGGTGCTGTAACTCATAATACTACAAGTGGAGTTGCACATTTTGCTGCTGAAAACGAAGCAGAATGCATAAATCAAATTAAAACTTTGTTAAGTTACATACCTAATAACAATTTAGAAGAAGCCCCAACTTTTTATACAGGTGATGATCCTTCTAGAATAGAAGAAGCACTTGATAAAATAATTCCCGATAATCCAAATGAGGCTTATGATATGAAGGATATTATAGCTACCATTGCAGATAATGGAGAATATTTTGAAGTTAAACAAAATTATGCTCAAAATATTATTACAGCTTATATTAGATTAAATGGCAGAAGTATTGGAGTAATCGCAAATCAACCTAAGGTAAAAGCAGGTTGCTTAGACATAGATGCTTCAGACAAAGCAGCAAGATTTGTTAGATTTTGTGATGCTTTTAATATACCAGTGTTAAATATTGTTGATGTCCCTGGTTTTTTACCTGGAACTAATCAAGAGTATGCTGGAATAATTCGTCATGGTGCAAAAATGTTGTATGCATATTGTGAGGCAACAGTACCTAAGGTAACTTTAGTTACGAGAAAAGCTTATGGTGGAGCCTACATAGCCATGTGTTCAAAGGAATTAGGTGCTGATCAAGTTATTGCTTGGCCTACTGCTGAAATAGCCGTTATGGGAGCAAGTGGAGCGGCAAATGTTATTTTCCGTAAAGACATAAATAATGCTTCTGATCCAGAAAGTAAACGTGCTGAGGTAATCAAAGATTATGAAGATCGTTTTGCAACACCTTATGTGGCAGCTGAAAGAGGTTATGTAGATATGATTATTGAGCCAAAGGTTACTAGGTCAGTTTTAGTTAATGCATTTGAAATGCTGGCAACTAAAAGAGAAAATGTTCCTGCTAAAAAGCATGGTAATATTCCTCTCTAAAAATCTAATAACAAGGAGGAATTATAATGTGGTTATATGGTTTGAAGGTTGCAGCTTTAGGCATAGGAATAGTATTTATTGCCCTTATAGCATTAATGTATTTAATCAAAGCACAATCTTATTTACTTGATTTATTTACAAAAAAAGAAAAAAGTATTATAGAAGTTCCTAATGATAAAAATCCAGAAGTAACTAAAAATAAAGATGAGGAAGATCCTGAAGAATTAGTAGCCGTAATTTCTGCAGCAATAGCAGCCCTTGGTCATCAGGTAGCTATTAAAAAAATTACCAGAATACAAGGATCTAGTGGGGCAAATTGGTCTCAAGCTAATCGCTTAGATGCCATGAATACTCGTAGAATATAATTATTTTATTTAAAGGAGAAGTTTTTATGAAAAAATTCAATATAAAGGTTAATGGAAATTCTTATGAAGTCGAGGTTGAAGAAGTAGGAGGAAGCACTAGCACGACTACCCCTATAAGTAAGCCAGTTATTAAACCAGTTCCAAATCCAACTCCTACTCCCATAGTAGAAAAGCAGGTTATGCCTAAAACAGCAAATGCTTCAGGTGAAGAAGTTACATCGCCGATGCCAGGAAAAATTTTAAGAGTTATAAAGGGAGAAGGATCCAATGTAAAAGCAGGTGAAGTTGTTTTAATTTTAGAGGCTATGAAAATGGAAAATGAAATAACTGCTGGAGCTGATGGAAAAATCACACAAATGGCTGTAAGTGAAGGTGCTACAGTTCAGTCTGGTGAAAGATTATTTATTCTTAGCTAGGAATAGACGAGAGGGGTTGAAGAAAGATGGGATATGAAATAAACCTGGGAGAAGCTCTCGTGCATCTAGTCAAATCAACAGGTTTTGCTACAATAAGCTATCAACAAGTCATTATGATATTTGTTTCTTTTATTTTATTATATCTTGCGATTAAAAAACAATATGAGCCATTATTATTATTACCAATAGCCTTTGGTATGCTATTAGCTAATTTTCCAGGAACAGGAATTTCAAGTCCACCGGTTTATGGTGATCCTAATGATATTCACCATATGACAGAACCGGGAGGATTGTTATATTGGCTTTATCAAGGTGTAAAGCTTGGAATTTATCCACCTCTAATTTTTTTAGGTGTAGGTGTAATGACGGATTTTGGACCTTTAATTGCAAATCCTAAGACACTTCTTTTAGGGGCGGCAGCACAACTTGGAATTTTTGTTACTTTTATTGGTGCTTTAGCATTAGGTTTTTCGCCAACAGAAGCAGCTTCAACAGGTATTATTGGAGGAGCAGATGGACCAACAGCCATATTTGTAGCTTCTAAACTTGCGCCTCACTTATTAGGCCCAATTGCAGTAGCTGCATACTCATATATGGCATTAGTTCCGATTATTCAACCACCAATAATGAGGGCTTTAACAACTAAAGAACAAAGAATGGTCGTGATGGAACAATTACGAGAGGTGTCTAAATTAGAAAGAATTATTTTTCCAGTTGCCGTTACAGTTGTTGTAACCTTATTACTTCCTACTGCAGCACCTTTAGTAGGTATGCTGATGTTAGGTAATTTATTCCGCGAATCTGGAGTAGTTGGACGTTTAACAGATACAGCTCAAAATGCATTAATAAATATTATTACAATATTTCTAGGAGTAACTGTAGGAGCAACTGCTACCGCGGAAGCATTTCTTACTGCTTCAACAATTAAAATTATTGTAATGGGATTATTAGCTTTTTGTATTGGAACAGGTGGCGGGGTACTTTTAGGTAGATTAATGTATGTTGTCACAAAAGGTAAAGTAAATCCTTTAATTGGTTCAGCGGGAGTATCAGCAGTACCAATGGCAGCTAGGGTATCGCAAGTAGTAGGTCAACAAGAAAATCCACGGAATTTCCTACTAATGCATGCAATGGGACCAAATGTAGCTGGTGTAATTGGTTCAGCAGTAGCTGCAGGTGTATTGTTATCGTTATATGGTTCATAATATTAAAATTACAAGGAGAATGAAATTTCATTCTCCTTTTTTCTGTTCCATACATGCTATAATTAAAGCAATATTTATTGATAGGTGATAATATATGTTATTAAAAGAAAAACAAGAATTAATTTTAAAAGCACTTAAAGCTGAAAAAAACTTAAAATACTGTAATAGTGGAGTTATTGGAGGATTTGATAGTTTTATTTTAAGTAATTTACCTAAATTAGCTTTAGGAGAGGTAAAATTACACGAATACACTCATGAATTTAATAAATACACCGAATTAACTTTACAGGAAAGACATTTGTTGCTAAAAAAGTTAGAATTAGAAATTAAAAATAAACTTAATACTAAAGAAGAAGGAATCTTTTCGCCCAAGGTAATAGAGATAAAAAACCAAAAAGAAAATGTTGAAGAACAAAGTGATAAAAATCAAAATATGCAACTAGATAACAATATTAAACAAAGTGATATAGAGAAAAGCAAGCAACCCACAAGTGAAAAGGTGCAAATTAATAAAAAACAGATTAAATCAAAAGAATATAGCATTACAGAAAGTGCGTTAAATAATATTGCTGAAATAGGATCAAAGAAAATAAGTCACTTAAAAAGACTGGGTATTGAAAATATTGAGGATATTTTATATTATTTCCCCAGAAGATATGAAGATCGTTCCCAGGTTAGAAATATCAGCGAATTAGTAGATGGCGAAGTAAATACAATTTTAGCCACAATTAAATCGGTAGAAGTAGTTACGCCACGACCCAGACTAAAAATATTAAAGGCTATTTTAGAAGATACTACAGGCGTAATAACGGCTATTTGGTATAATCAAACTTTTTTAAAGAATAAATTAAATAAGGATAAGAAAATATATCTTACGGGTAAAGTAGATATGCGTTTTGAAAAACAAATCAAAGTAAGTGATTATACTTTCTTTAACGAATCTAACAACGAAAATCCAGGAATTGTGCCAATTTATCCTGCTGTAGAAGGTATTTCGCAAAAAATGATTACAAGTATTATTAAAACTACCCTGAATCAATATTTAACTACGATCAAAGAATACTTACCACCAGAAATTTTAAAAGAATATCATTTAATGTCTATTAAAGAAGCAATTAGAGAAATACATTTTCCAAGTAATTGGTATTTGCAAAACAAGGCTAGATATCGACTTGTTTTTGAGGAATTATTAATTTTACAACTAGGTATTAAAAGCCTACGAAAAGTAACTAAAAACAATACAGGCATAAGTCATGTAAAGAAGGAAAAATTAACCACATATTTTCTTGAAAGTTTACCATATAAATTAACAGATGCTCAATTTAAAGTAATTGGGGATATAAATAAGGATATGGAAAGCACTCACTCTATGAATCGCTTAATTCAAGGTGATGTAGGATCAGGAAAAACAGTAGTTGCGATATGGGCTTTGTTAAAGGCAATAGCTGGTGGTTATCAGGGTGCGTTAATGGCTCCTACGGAAATTTTAGCTGAACAACATTATTTGAGCTTTTTAGAAATTCTAGTTCCACTTGGAATAATACCTGTACTGTTAACAGGGAGCATGACTAAAAAAGAAAAAAGTGAAAAGTCATTAGGAATATTGCAGGGAAAGTATAAATTAATTATTGGTACTCATGCTTTAATTCAAAATGAAGTAGTATTTGATAATTTAGGAATAGTAGTAATTGATGAACAACATCGTTTTGGGGTTAATCAAAGATTTGAACTGCAAAAGAAAGGTTTATCTCCAGACTTACTAGTGATGACAGCTACACCTATTCCTAGAAGCTTAGCATTAACCTTATATGGTGATATGGAGTTATCGGTGATAGATGAGTTGCCTCCAGGAAGACAAAGCGTTAAAACGTATCATTTAGATGAGAAGGAAATAGATAGAGTTTATAATTTTATGAGAAAAGAAGTTACCCTAGGAGGACAAGTATATATAGTTTGTCCTTTAGTAGAAGAATCAGAAAAACTTGATTTGGAAAATGCAACTAATCTAGCAGAATATTTAAGTAAGGATGTTTTTCCAGAATTAAATGTAGGTTTGATCCATGGTAGGCTAAAAGTTTCTGAAAAAGAAAATGTTATGCAAAAGTTTAGAGCAGGAGAGATTAATATTTTAGTTGCTACAACAGTTATTGAAGTAGGTGTAAATGTACCTAATGCTACTGTAATGATGATTAAAAATGCAGAAAGATTTGGTTTAGCGCAGCTGCATCAGTTAAGAGGAAGAGTAGGAAGAAGTTCTAAAAAGTCTTATTGTATTTTAATCTCTAATCTTAAAAGTAAAGAAAGTAGAGCTAGAATGGAAATAATGACGAGTTCAACGGATGGCTTTATTATTGCAGAGCAGGATTTAAACTTAAGAGGTCCCGGAGACTTTTTTGGCACAAGACAACATGGTTTACCAAGTTTGAAAATTGCAGATATTATTAAAGACCATACTATTATGGAAGTAACTAAGGATTTAGCGATGAGGATATTAACTGAAGATGCAGAGTCTAGTAAATATAATTTATTAATGAGGCATGTTTATCGAAAATTTAAAACTACTACTATTTAATCGTTATAAAAGACTATTCTTTTATAACGATTTTTTTTAGAAAAATATCTCAGTTTAAAATCTTAAAAAAAATGCAAACTAAGTGAAAGGAGGTTTTAATATGAAAAAGAAATCAAAAGAACATGAATTAAAAAACTTAAAATATGAATTTGCGCAGGAAATGGGCATAACTGATATTCCCGATAATCCTACTGCTAAGAAAAACGAAAATAAAAACAATTCAAAATAAAAGGTAAATAATACTAGAATAATAATCTTAAAACTGCACACAATATTAGTACAGAAAGGAGGTGAAACAAAATGTCAAGAAGCACAAACAAACCAGCTGTTGAAGGAGCTAAGTCATTCTTAGATCAATTCAAATATGAGACTGCAAACGAATTAGGAATTGCAAACTACAACCAAATCGATAAAGGTCAATTAACTTCTCGTGAAAATGGATATGTTGGTGGATATATGGTTAGAAAAATGATTCAGTATGCTGAGCAAAACATGGGAAATGAAATGAACCAACCCCCACAACAATAATATGTAGCTTGAGTAAAAAATAAAAGGTGTCAAAAATTAATCTAAATTAAATTAAATTAAAATAGATATTAAAATTATAAGGAGGAATTACTATGTCAAGAAGTACAAATAAACCAGCTGTTGAAGGTGCTAAGTCATTTTTAGATCAATTTAAATATGAGACTGCAAATGAATTAGGAATTGCAAACTACAACCAAATCGATAAAGGTCAATTAACTTCTCGTGAAAATGGATATGTTGGTGGATATATGGTTAGAAAAATGATTCAGTATGCTGAGCAAAACATGGGAAATGAAATGAATCAACCTCCACAACAATAAATTGTTTTAAAACATTTAAATAGATAATTATAAACAAGCAGATATTTATATCTGCTTGTTTATATGTAAAAAATTATTGTAAATAGTTAGCAACCTCTTCAGGCATAGCCGGATGAAGAGAGTCAGTTAAAGCAAGGGCAATTACTTGTGAAGTATTTCTTATTAAATCATCTACTTCTTTAGGAGTAACCATTAAACTATTGGTATAAGGATTTAAAACTTTATCCAAAATTATTCTAAGCATCGGTGGATTTAATTCCTTAGATAATTCTTTTAATGGAGGTCTTTCCTTTAATTCATCTACGAAATTATCAATAATATCTTTAGCAATTATACTAGAATTTACTACTGTAGGAACACCGATTGCAATTACTGGAACACCCATAAAATCTTGATTTATGGAAGCTCTTTTATTACCTACACCAGAACCAGGATTAATACCTGTGTTAGATATTTGAATAGTTGAACCTATTCTACTAACGCTTCCAGCAGCTAAAGCATCAATAACAATTAAGGCTTTAGGAGAAGTTTTTTCTACGATTCCTTTAATTATTTCAGCAGTTTCAATACCAGTAATACCTAAAACACCTGGTGCAATTACACTTACAGGTCTAAGTCCATTCGTTAATTCCTCTGGGACTCTGCCATGTAGGTGTCTAGTAGCCATTGTTTTTTCTACAACCTGTGGTCCTAAAGCATCAGGAGTAGCATTCCAGTTTCCAAGACCTACTATTAAAACGCTATCATCTTCGGTTTTAAAAGGATATATGGTTTTTAATTGCTCAGATAATACTTTACTTAAATCAGCATGTAAAGCTTTATTATTAATTCTTAAAGACTCTGATTCAATTGTAATATAATCACCGATGGGTTTACCAATAATACCAGAACCTTTACTATCTAATACTTTTACAACTTTCACAGTACAATTGTCAAAAGATTCTTCACTTAAGCTAACTCCAGGTATTTCTCCTCCCCTGGTACCTCTAACAACGTCATGTGCTTCTAGGGCTAAGTCTAAATTAATATTAAGATCTTTATAAAATCGTTCTTTATCCATAAATACCTCCTATTATTTTTTAAAAGTGTATTTGTATTATTTCCAAATTAACAAAAAAAAACGCAGTATAAACTGCGAAAAGGAAAAAACAAGGGGGGAAAGTTTTAATTACATTCTTAGTATGCACAACTGACTAAAAGATATACAATTAATTAAAAAATGTATAGTAAATAAGCAAATTATATTTTTTAACCAATACTAAATATTTATGCTTTGTGCTATAATATTTTATAGAGGTGGATATAAATGAGAATTATTGCAGGATTATGTAAAGGCAAAAATCTCAAATCACTTAAAGGCATGAACACTCGTCCTACTTCTGATAGAGTGAAAGAAGCAGTCTTTAGTGTTTTAACAAATAAGATTGTAGACCAAAAAGTACTAGATTTATTTGGAGGGACAGGCAATATTGGTTTAGAAGCTTTAAGCCGTGGTTGTTCTTCGGTTGTTTTCGTAGAAAAAAACATTAAAGCAATGCAGATAATTAAAGAAAATGTGGCTGATTGTGGTTTTGCTGAAAAAGTAAGTTATTTTAACTTAGATGCCTTTAAAGCAGTAAGTGTACTAAAAGAAAATAAACAATCATTCAATTTAATTTATCTTGACCCACCTTATAATCTTGAAATTTTAGATTCTTTATTAGAAACACTAGTTAAATCTAATATATTAGAACCTTTAGCTATTATTGTAGTTGAGTCATCTAAAAATACTCAAATTGCTGAGAAAATAGAAAATTTGGAAAAAGTAAAAGAAAATATATATGGTGATACGAAAATTACTTATTACCAATTATTGTAGGGGGTAAGTATGGAAATTTATAAAATTCTGGATGAATTAGAAGCTGAAATTGAAAAATGTGCGAGAATACCACTTACGGACAAAATTGTGATTAAAGACGAAATCTTATTTGACTATATTGATCAAATGAGAGCAAACGTACCAGAAGATATGAGAACTGGTCAATTAATTAGAGATGAAAGAGAAAAAATCATCGAAGAGGCAAAAGCTAAAGCCAATGAAATTTTAACAAATGCTAAATCTCAAGTACTTGAAATTACAGATGAATCTGAAATTACGAAATTAGCTGAACAAAAAGGTGACAAGATGTTAGAATCAGCTAGAAGACAGTCTGAAGAGCTGATTCGAGGTGCTTTAGAATACGCTGATGATTTAATGTCAAATTTGCAAGATCAATTTGAACAAAACTTAGCACTTATAAAAGAAGGCAGACAACAAATAAAGGATACTAATAAGCAGGTTGATTAAACCTGCTTATTTTTTTTTGCTAAGGTAAGGACAAATGATATAAATATTAACGTTACTAAAGCTAAAAGAGCAAATACAAGGTTAAATTTTAAGTAACCTAAAGTATGATAATTAACTTGTGTAAAGGGCATATTAAAGACAGGTAAATTACTGTCCATAATTTTTAATACAGGGTCATATAAAAGATTTATTAAAAAACATGAAATAACCCCATGTAGTAGACGGCTAAAGATATATTTACTAATGGGTATATCCATTTTCCCTACTATACTTGTAACTTGAGCTTGAATAGAAAGACCACTCCAACCTAATATAAAACTAACTATAATCAATTGTTCTATAAGTGGGGCATTTGTTTCAGCTGCTGTTTTTGCACCTAAGGTCATTTCAAAAAATCCTGTGGTAATAGCTTGACTAAAAGAACTATCTAAACCTAAAAACATTAAACCTTTACCAAGAACAATTTGAAGTACCACAAATAGGGAAGAATTTTTAAGTATTTCTAAAAAAACCGAAAAGAATACAACAAAACCACCAATTAACAAGATGTTTTTAATGGACTTATTAACAGCATTACCTAAAATTATTCCTAAAGGTTTCTTATTTTTAATTAAAGAACTAATGGCTGAATGAATTTTGCTTGTAAAACTAGAATTTTTAGATACATTTAAATAATTTGATTTAGACGAAAATATTCCTAAAGTTATTCCTAAAATAATATTGGCTCCATAATGACAGATAGCCAAAAGAATTCCTAAACTAGGGTTATTAAACATGCCAATAGGGATAGCAACAAGTAAAAATACTGGACTAGCGTTGTTTGTAAAACAAATTAAACGTGTAGCCTCTTCTTTAGTACAAACATCGTTTTCTAATAATTGATTGGTTAAAACAGCACCCATTGGAAAACCTGAAGTTAAGCCCATAGCTAAAACAAAACCAGCTTCGCCTGGTTGTTTAAAAAGAGGTCTCATTATATTTTCCAAAAGTACACCTAATAGACGAACAATACCTAATTCTACCATTAAATCTGTGATGATAAAAAAAGGAAGTAAAGAAGGGATTAATACAGTAGACCAAGTTTTAAGTCCAAAACCTGCTCCATTAAAAGTTTCTTCTGGGTGTAAAATCATACTAATAACTAAATAAAGTGTAAACAAGGATATTATAAAACGTAAAATATAATTTTTTTTCACAGTATTTACCCCTAAAAAGAATTATTAGTAAATTATACTGCTAATACGCTAAGATATGATTAAATTAAATATTTTATCGGAGAATTATAATAGTCTTGTTTACCATAGCGTTGATTAGGGTTAGGCAAAGCTAGACTATATAGATCTGAGGCTCTAGCTTCTAAATCTAATATTTTTTTTCCAGTTGAATCTACTATTTTAAAGGCATTAGAAAATCTATTAATAAGGGGTAATTCACTTGAAGATTTCATATGTTTTAAAAGAGATTGTCCTTTAGAATTAAAACCTAATATACGCAGATATTTTGGCTCTTTTAAATCTAGGCTTTTTTCATAATTTAGGTAGATATGGGTTAATGAACGCTGAATTTTTGTATAAGTATATCTTTTAGTTTTTAATTCAGTAAGTAGTTCTTTGATACTACTATGCTTTTGAGCAGACTGATAAATTCTATTTTCTAGGCCTTCATTTATTTCAATAATTTTTTGTAATTCTAAAGGGTTTGTCCTTCGAATAATAGCTATAATATTTTGTTCTAAATTATCTAGAAAAAGAGGACCTTTGCCATCTTTGAAATCATTTTCGAGTATTTCTCGAGTAAAAGAAGGTACATGATTTTTCCAGTTAGGATCATTGTTTTTTATTAATTTTCGAATAGCAGAAGCACTGGCAAAACCATGATTAGGGTCAAGGCTATGATAATCACCTTTGCGTAAAATCCCAACAGGTGTAATATCATTTTTCAAAATATCTAGAACTTGTAAGTAAGCTAAAGCTAAAATATTATTAGGATTATCCAATTCTCTTAAATCATCATTTTTTAAATCTAATACTTTTTCTAGGGTTAAAATACGTGCTTTAGGATATGAAAAACCAGCACCTAAAAAGTCATGTAACACAGATTTATATAATGCATCTTCATTATTAATAACCTGGGCAATTTTTTGTAACTGTAAAAGATTATTTGCCTCAGTTCCAAAGGATAGATGAGTAACAACACCAGATTTTACTAAGGATGTAACTGCACCAGTGGCATAATAAAAGGCACTACGACATGAAAACGCAACTGGTAATTCAATTACTAAATCTATTCCTGCGTGAAGTGCCATTTTAGTTCTAGACCATTTATCAACTATTGAAGGTTCTCCCCTTTGGAGAAAGTTACTAGCAAGGATACAGACCGTTATATCAGGATTTACACTTTTCTTAGCTTCATTAAGGTGATATAAATGACCATAATGAAAAGGATTATATTCGGCTATTATACTTAAAACTTTCATAATAAATCTTTCCTTCTTTTCTTAATTTGTGTTTAGTTATATACTAACAAGTACATTTAATATACATTCTACTAGATACTTTTTAATTTTTTTTGTTATCTATAGTCAAAATTTGTTACACTATTATATGAGGTATTAAAATTATACCAAAGAAAGGGGTATTTTCAATGAACTTAATAGAAAGTATAAAAGAAAAGGCAAAAGCAAAAAATGCAACTATTGTTTTACCAGAAGGAACAGAGGAAAGAACGGTACAGGCTGCTGGTATTATAAGTAAAGAAGGTATTGCTAATGTAATTCTTCTTGGAAAAGAAGAAGAAGTTAAAAATGTGGCTAAAACTAATAATGTGGATTTATCAAATGTCCAAATTATTTTCCCGGAAAATCATGCTAAATTTGAAGAGTATGCTAATACTTTATTTGAATTAAGAAAAGCTAAAGGCATGACCTTAGAAGATGCTAAAAAATTAACTAAAAACTCATTATATTTTGGTGCACTAATGGTTAAAAGTGGTGATGCTTCTGGAATGGTAGCTGGAGCTGAAAATACAACAGGAAATGTTTTAAGACCTGCTTTACAAATCATCAAAACAGAAAAAGGTATATCTTCAGTGTCAGGTGCATTCATTATGATTGTTCCTAATAGTGAATATGGTGAAGAAGGAATAACCATTTTTGCAGATTGTGCTGTTAATCCTGTACCTACAGCAGAACAAATGGCCGAAAATGCGTTTTTATCCGCAAGAACTGCTAAAGATTTAGTGGGTTTTGAGCCAAAGGTAGCAATGCTTTCTTTTTCTTCTAAGGGAAGTGCAAAGCATGAATTAGTTGAAAAAGTAGCAAATGCAACTCAAATTGCTAAAGAAAGATATCCTGAGCTGATTGTAGATGGTGAATTACAAGCAGACGCAGCATTAGTACCTTCAGTAGGAACTAAAAAAGCGCCTGATAGTAAAGTTGCAGGACGAGCAAATGTATTAGTTTTCCCAGATCTACAAGCTGGTAATATTGGATATAAATTAGTAGAACGTTTTGCTAAAGGCGAGGCCATTGGTCCTATTTTACAAGGGATGGCAAAACCAGTAAATGACCTTTCTCGCGGATGTAGTGTAGATGATGTGGTAAATACTGTAGCTATTACTGCTCTACAAAGTTAAATCTTTACTTAACGGTTAAGAATTATTGGATTGACAACTATAATTAAAGACATATATAATGAGAAGGTCGTCTAGGGTCCTTATTTTAATATGAGGTGATAAATTGATTATTAATCTAGCAAAACTGATGAATTCTAATGATGTGAAACATCGTGTTAGCTTTATTATGGACAAACTTGTATTACCTGAAGATATAAAATTAGAAAGTCCCCTAGAAATATCTTTAGACATAGCCTTTGATAATCAGATAATTACAGTTGAAGGGGATTTCGAGGTGCATTTACACTCCAACTGTGATAGATGTATCGAAAATGCTTCATTCGCTTTAAATGTAACTATAAAAGAAAAGTTAATTAAACAGTCGGATCTTTGTTATTTAAGTAATTTAAGTCAGGAAACAATAGATGAAGAGTATCAGGTTTTATATAGCCTTGATTTAGATTTAACTGATTTAGTTACGGAAAACATAATTCTTAATTTACCAACTAAAATCCTATGTAGTGAAGCATGCAAAGGGATTTGTCCTTATTGTGGCAAAAATTTAAATAAAGAAAAATGTAATTGTGCTAATGAGCAAATTGATCCACGTTTAGCTATTTTAGCTGAATTTAAAAAGTAATACGAGGAGGTGTAAACATGGGAGTTCAACAAAGTAGAAGATCTAAAAGTAGAACAAGAAAGAAAAGATCTATGTGGGCTAGATTAGACACCCCTACAAGAATGGAATGTCCTCAATGTCACGAAGCGAAGATGCCCCATAGAGTTTGTCCTTCATGTGGTTTTTACAAAAACCGTGAAGCTATTAAAGTTAATGCAGCAGAGTAAGAGTAAGCTTAAAGCTTACTCTTTTTTTATCTTTTTATATAAATACAAAATATGTAAAAATCTTTAGTTTTATATTGATTTTTCTGAATCATTATATTATACTTTGTATTGTTATCTGGTACTAATACAAGATGTAAAAGGTTGTCGGATTTTATGAAAAAAAGAGTTCCTAAAATGCAAAGACAAGAAATCTTACAAAGAAATTTGTCGACCAATCCCTTTATAACGGATGAAGATTTAGCCGAGGAGTTTAACTGTAGCATTCAAACTATTCGTTTGGATAGACTAGAGCTTGGAATTCCAGAGGTTAGAGAAAGAATGAAGCAAGTAGCTGAAAAAAACTATACCAAGGTTAGATCTGTAATAAATTCAGAAATTGTTGGTGAATTAGTAGAACTAGAATTAGGAAAAAAGGCTACTTCAATTATGGAAGTTACTTCTGATATGGTCTCAATGAAAAGTAAGGTTTGTCGTGGTCATCATATTTTTTCACAAGCAAATATGTTAGCTATGGCATTAATTGACGCTGATGTTGTTTTAACAGGAAGTGCTAGAGTTAGATATCGTAGACCAGTTTATTTAAAAGAAAAAGTAATTGCTACTGCATTTATAGCTAGAAATCATGGTAATAAACATTTAGTTAAAGTAGTTTCAAAAGTAGGGGCTGAAGAAGTATTCACAGCAAAGTTTATTATTGTTTCTAGATAGGGGGAATTTAAAGTGCGAATTGCATTAGATGCTATGGGTGGAGATCATGCCCCTAAGGAAATAGTTCAAGGCGCAATAGAAGCAATAAATAAATATTCTTTTATTGAAAAAATATTTATTGTAGGTCACAAGGATAAAATTAACCCATATTTAGAAAATGGACAAAATAAACTAGAAATTATTCACGCTTCTGAAAATATTACAATGGACGATATACCTACGGTGTCTTATCGAACAAAAAAGGATGCTTCTATATCAATTGCCGCTAAAATGGTTAAAGATAAAGAGGCAGATGCCCTTATTTCAGCAGGTAGCACAGGTGCCCAAATGGTAGCAAGCCTATTTGGTATAGGTAGAATTAAGGCAGTAGATAGACCTGCAATTGCAACAGTGCTTCCAACTTTAGAAGGATATAAGCTTTTACTTGATATAGGAGCAAATACAAATTGTAAAGTTAAAAATTTAAAGCAGTTTGCCATGATGGGAAGTATCTATGCTGAAAAGATATTAGAAATTAAAAATCCCAAAATTGCTCTTATTAATAATGGAACTGAAAAAACAAAGGGAAATGAATTGGTACAACAAACTTACATTGAACTTGAAAATATGCCAGGAATTAATTTTACTGGTAATATTGAAGGTAGAGATATTTTACTAGGTAGTGCTGATGTCATGGTCTGTGATGGGTTTGTTGGTAATATAGTTTTAAAGTTAATTGAAGGTATGGCTAAAGCTGTTACAAGTTTAGCAAAAGAAGAAATAGATAAAAGTATACGGGCTAAAATAGGCGCTGGTTTATTATTACCGGTGGTAAAAGAATTAAAATCTAAATTAGATTATTCAGAATATGGTGGAGCCCCACTATTAGGGATAGATGGAATTAGTATAATTTGTCATGGAAGTTCAAAAGCAAAAGCTATATGTAATTCAATTAATATCGCATATAATTGTCATAAAAGTGATTTAATTAAAATTATGACAAATAATTTAAAAATGGGTGACGTATAAATGGATATAAAACTTTTACCTGTTGGTGTAATTGGAACAGGTTCATATTTACCGGATATGGTAATAACAAACAAAGATTTAGAAAAAATGGTAGATACAAATGATGAATGGATCACTTCTAGAACTGGGATTAAAGAAAGAAGAAAAGCTGATTGTGAAAAATCAACTTCATACATGGCATCAATGGCTGCAAAAAAGGCCTTAGAAAATGCAAATGTAAAAGCTGAAGAAATAGACATGATTATTGTAGCAACAATAACTCCAGACATGTTTTTTCCATCAACGGCTTGTTTAGTACAAGAACAAATAGGAGCGGTAAATGCCGCAGCTGTTGATTTAGGAGCTGCTTGCACAGGCTTTATTTATAGTCTGGCTTTTGCAAGTAATTTAATTTCTACAGGAATGTATAAAAAGATTTTAGTTATAGGTTCAGAAACATTAACTCGTATTTTAGATCCAAAGGATCGTAATACTTTAGTTCTATTTGGGGATGGAGCAGGTGCATGTGTATTGTCCCAAGTAGAAGAAGGAAGTGGGTTTTTATCTTTTGACTTAGGTTCTGATGGTAAAGGAGCAAATCTTTTATACTCTAGTGCTACAATTAATAGTGAAAGCGTAGCAAAAGGTGATCATTATTTAAAAATGGCAGGTAATGAAGTCTTTAAATTTGCTATTCGGATATTAAATGAAACTGCCCAAAAGGCATTAGAAAAAGCTGGTTTAACAAAAGAAGAATTAGACTTTTTAGTACCTCATCAAGCTAATAAAAGAATTATCCAATCAGCGATGAAAAGATTAGATATTTCTGAAGATAAGGTGTACGTAAATTTAGATAAGTATGGTAATATGTCAGGAGCAAGTATTCCTGTAGCGTTAGATGAAGCAGTAAGAAATGGAAAAGTAAAAAAAGGCGACAATATAATTTTAGTAGGGTTTGGAGCAGGGTTAACCTGGGGATCATGTGTAATTAGGTGGGTTTAGTTAAGGAGGATTAAAAATGTTAAAAACAGACTTATGTGATTTATTAGGAGTACAATATCCAATTATTCAAGGTGGTATGGCATGGGTAGCAACAGGTGAATTAGCAGCAGCAGTATCAAATGCAGGTGGCCTGGGTATTATTGGAGCAGGTAGTGCGCCAAAGGAAATTGTGCGCGGACAGATAAAAAAGGCAAAAGAATTAACTAATAAACCTTTTGGTGTAAATATATATTTTATTTCTCCTTTTGTGGATGATATTATAGACCTTGTAATTGAAGAAAATATTAAAATTATAACAACTGGTGCTGGAAATCCAGGTAAATATATTAGTAGGTTTAAAGAAGCAGGAATAAAAGTTTTTCCTTTAGTATCCTCAGTAGCTCTTGCTAGAAGACTTGAGAAAATTGGTGTGGATGGTTTAATAGCAGAAGGCCTTGAATGTGGAGGTCATGTAGGGGAATTAACTACGATGGCTTTAGTTCCTCAAATTGTGGATGCAGTGAATATACCAGTAATCGCAGCTGGCGGAATTTTTGATGCTAGAGGCGTAGTAGCTGCACTCAGCTTTGGAGTACAAGGAGTACAAATGGGAACTAGATTTGTATGTGCTGAAGAATGTACTGTCCATGAAAATTATAAAGAAGCCTTAATTAAAGCAAAAGATCGTGATACAGTTTTAACTGGAACTTCTGGTCATAAAGTACGAGTTGTAAAAAATAAATTAACGAGAACATTTGATGAATTAGTAGAGAATAATGCAACAGAAGAAGAGTTTGAAAAACTAGGTGCAGGCAGATTAAGAATGGCTGTAGTAGATGGAGATATTCAAATGGGATCAATTATGGCAGGTCAAGTAGCATCAATGATTAAAAAAGTTCAACCTGCTAAAGAAATTATTGAAGAAATAGTAACTGAAACAAGCGAAATTATAAATAACTTAAAAAGGTTTTTGTAAGGAGGAAATTATGAGTAAAATAGCCTTTGTTTTTCCAGGGCAAGGTTCACAGTGTATAGGAATGGGAAGAGAAATGGTAAATAATTTTCCTTGTGCAAAAGAAACCTTTGAGTTAGCTGATAAGCGCCTGGGTTATAAACTTTCAGATTTATGTTTTAATGGTCCAGAAGAAAAACTTAAATTAACAGTACATACTCAACCTGCGTTATTAACTACAAGTATTGCATGCTTGAGAGTATTAGAGGAAAATGGGGTAAAGCCTGACTATGTTGCAGGACATAGTTTAGGAGAATACTCAGCTCTTGTAGCAGCTAAAGCAATCGAGTTTTCCGATGCTGTATGGCTAGTAGAACAACGTGGAAAGTATATGCAAGAGGCAGTTGTCCCAGGAGAAGGAAGTATGGCAGCTATCCTTGGTTTAGATGAAGAAAGCGTTTATAAATTATGTGAAAAGTGTCAGGACTTAGGTGTTATTGAGCCAGCTAATTTTAATTGTCCTGGCCAAATAGTGGTTGCTGGAGCTACCCCTGCAATAAATAAGGCTGTTGAAGTGGCTAAAGAACTGGGTGCTAAAAGGGCTATTCCACTTGCAGTAAGTGGCCCATTTCATTCTTCATTACTAGAAGCAGCTGGAAATAATCTTGGCTTAGCGATAGAAAAGATCACTATTAATAATCCGGAAGTTCCTGTTATTGCTAATGTAAGTGCCGGAGAGGTATCTACTAAAGAAGAAATTGAAGAATCTTTAATTAGGCAAGTTAGTAGTTCAGTAAAATGGGAACAGTCCGTTAGATATTTAATAAATAAAGGAGTAACAACATTTATTGAAATTGGTTCTGGTAAAGTTCTTACTGGATTAATTAAAAAAATAGATAAAAGTGTAAATGTACATAATGTTTCAGATCCTACTTCTTTGGAGCAGACCTTAGAAGGTTTAAAGGAGGCTTTATAAATGAGTGGAACAAAAAAGATAGCAGTTGTTACCGGTGCATCCAGAGGAATAGGCAGAGCCATAGCTTTAAAGCTAGCTAAGGAAGGTATTAAAGTCGCTGTAAACTATAATGGTAGTGAAGATAAAGCCAAAGAGGTCTTAAGTGAAATTATCGCAAGTGGTGGAGAAGGAATAATAGTGAAAGCTAATATTTCAAACGCTGAAGATGTAGCTAAAATGTTTGAAACCGTAGAAAATGAACTTGGTAAGGTAGATATTTTAGTTAATAATGCAGGTATAACAAAAGATAATCTCATTATGCGTATGAAAGAAGAAGAATGGGATAGTGTAATAGAAACTAATTTAAAAGGTGCTTTTAATTGTATTAAAGCAATTAGTAGAGGTATGATAAAACAAAAGGCTGGAAAAATAATCAACATAGCTTCTGTAGTAGCTTTAGCAGGTAATGTAGGCCAAAGTAATTACGTAGCAGCAAAGGCAGGTATTATTGGATTAACTAAATCGGTTGCTTTAGAATTTGCAAGTAGAGGAATCCAGGTTAATGCAGTAGCACCAGGGTTTATTTCAACTGACATGACTGATGCTCTTCCTGATAATATCAAAGAACAATTATTAGAGCGCATTCCAGTAAAAAAACTTGGTACCCCTGAAGATGTTGCAAATACAGTTGCTTTCTTAGCTTCACCTGAAAGTGACTATATAACAGGGCAAGTTATTAATGTCAATGGTGGAATGTATGTATAAAAAAGTTATAGATTTGGAAGGGGGTGAACTGGGTGGAGATTTTTGATAAAGTTAAAGATATAGTTATTGATCAACTTAATGTAGATGCTGAAGAAGTATCTTTAGAAACTAGCTTTGAGGAATTAAATGCAGACTCTTTAGATGTTGTTGAAATGGTAATGGCATTAGAGGAAGAGTTTGATATCGAAATACCTGATGAAGATGCTGAGAAAATTAGAAGCATTGGAGCAGCGGTTCAATACATCAAGGCTAAGATTTAATTATGATTAATATTAAAAGTCCCGTGGTTTACTACGGGACTTTATTCAAATAAATAGTTTGGAGGGTATTAACTTGAAACTGCCTAATTTAAAAATTGGAAATTTAATGCCCCGTTATCCCATAATACAAGGTGGAATGGCTGTTCGTATTTCCACTTCGCGCTTAGCTAGTGCTGTTGCTGAAGCTGGTGGTATCGGTCTAATTGCTGCAACTGGTATGGATAAAGATGAATTAAAAAAAGAAATAAGGTTAGCAAGAGAGAAAACTCAAGGTATAATAGGTATAAATATAATGTTTGCAGCTACCAAGTTTAAAGAATTAGTTTTTACAGCTTTAGATGAAGGTATTGATTTAATCGTTCAAGGTGCTGGTTTTTCGAGAGATATTTTCTCTTGGTGTAAAGATGCTGACACTCCTTTTATTCCAATAGTTTCAACTCCCAAATTGGCTGTAATTTCTGAGCGCCTTGGAGCAGCTGCTATAGTGGCTGAAGGAAAGGAAGCTGGAGGACACTTAGGTACAGAAGATTCAATGAGAGATATTTTGCCTAAAGTAAAAAAAGTTGTATCTATACCTGTTATAGCTGCTGGTGGTATAGTTGATGCAAGAGACATGCAAGAAGCATTTAGCTTAGGAGCAAATGGGGTGCAAATGGGAATTAGATTTGCAGCTAGCAAGGAAGCAAATGGATCAGATAATCTTAAAGAATTATATGTAAAATCCACAAAAGAAGATATTGTTTTAGTAGATAGTCCCGTTGGCTTAATGGGAAGAGCACTACGAAATGAATTTACAGATAAATTATTAGCGGGAAATATAAAAGAACCTCAAACTTGTAATGGATGCTTAAAAAAATGCAAACATAATTTTTGCATTATGGAAGCTTTAAATAATGCTCAAAAAGGAAACTTATCTGAAGGGTTAGCCTTTTCAGGTGAGTATATCGATAAAATTACAGAAATCTTATCTGCACAAGAAATTATAAATAGATTAGTACAAGAGTATGAGTCTTTTTAATTTTCTCCGACTTTAGAAATTTTTCAAAAAGAGGTGTTTTTGTTTGCTAAAAAAGAGAGTAGTAATAACCGGATTAGGAATAGTATCCCCAGTAGGAACAGGAAAAGAAAAGTTTTGGACTAATTTAATAAATGGACAATCAGGAATAGGTCCAATAACTAAATTTGATGCTTCAGAAGTGTCTAGTAAAATTGCTGGAGAAGTAGATGATTTTGAAGTTACTGATTTTATCGATAAAAAAGAAGCTCGGAGAATGGACTTATTTACCCAATATGCAGTTGGTGCATCGTTAATGGCTCTTGAGGATAGTAAATTAGATATGAATACTATGGATCCTCATAAGGTTGGTGTAGTTCTAGGTTCAGGTGTAGGTGGTATAGGTACCTTAGAAGAGCAGTGTAATGTTTTAGCTGAAAAAGGTTCAAGAAGAGTAAGCCCATTAATGGTTCCGATGATGATAATTAATATGGCTGCTGGTCAAGTAGGTATATCAATAGGGGCTAAAGGACCAAACCTTAGTGTAGTTAGTGCATGTGCTTCTGGAACTCATGCAGTTGGAGATGCTTTTAAGTTAATTCAAAGAGGCGATGCAGAAGTAGTATTTACAGGTGGGTCAGAAGCTTCAATAACCCCACTTGCAGTTTCAGGATTTTGTTCAATGAAAGCCTTATCAAAACGTAATGATGACCCAACTAAAGCTAGTAGACCTTTTGATAAAGATAGAGATGGGTTTGTAATTGCAGAAGGTTCTGTAGTTTTAGTTTTAGAAAGCTTAGAACATGCTTTAGAAAGAAAAGCAGAAATTTATGCTGAAGTTTTAGGATATGGATTAACCTGTGATGCTCACCATATTACTGCCCCATCCCCAGATGGTGAAGGCGCAGCAAGATCTATGGAAATGGCGATAAAAGATGCAGGATTAACACCAGAACAAATTGATTATATTAATGCTCATGGTACTTCTACAGATTTAAATGATAAATATGAAACTATGTCTATGAAAAAAGTATTTGGAGAAACAATCAAAAATGTAGCAGTTAGCTCAACTAAATCAATGACAGGACATTTACTAGGAGCAGCAGGAGCCCTAGAAGCTGCTGTATTAGCCCTTGCTATTACAAATGGAGAAATTCCACCAACAATTAATTATGAAAATCCTGACCCAGATTGTGATTTAAACTATGTACCTAATAAAGCAATTAAGAAAGATGTAAATTATGCACTTTCAAATTCTTTAGGTTTTGGTGGACATAATGCAACAATTTTATTTGGAAAGTATAATGGTTAAATAAATTGGGGTTAGCATGTGTTTGCTAACCCCAATTTATTTGCCTATATTAATAACTTTCGTGTAAAATAATTCTAACGGAGGTGACTCATGATTAATATAGAAAGAAAAAAACAACTAGATAAATTAATAGGAAAAATAGACTTAAATTTAAATAAATATTATTTATTAAATATAGCTTTAACTCATCCTTCTTATGTTTTTGAAAATGGACAAAAAAGAGATGAACATAATCAAAGGCTCGAATTTTTAGGTGATGCTGTAGTGGGGTTGATTGTAGGAGAATATCTTTATAAAGAATATCCTAATAAAACTGAAGGTGAATTAACAAAAATAAGGGCAGCAGTTGTATGTGAAGCTAGTTTAGCAAGGGCAGCAAATAGGTTAGGACTAGGCCCTTATTTATTAATGGGTAAAGGTGAAAAATTAGCAGGAGGTTCTAAAAGAAATTCAAATTTAGCTGATGCTTATGAATCAGTAGTAGGAGCCCTATATTTAGAACTTGGTTTAGATAAAATTAAGGATTTCACTTTAAAATACATTATGCCCGATATTGAAAAGGTGATTTCTGGAGACTATGGGGATTATAAAACCCAACTTCAAGAACATTTGCAAAAACAACAATCTGTAATGATTGAATATAAAATTATATCTGAAGAAGGACCTGACCATGATAAGGAATTTAAAAGTGGTGTTTTCATAAATGAAAAATTATATGCAACCGGAAAAGGAAAAACAAAAAAAGAAGCAGAACAAAAGGCAGCAGAAGCTTCCCTTAGAAAGATGGATATTTTAAAATGAAAACATTAGTAATACCTATTTTCATTCCACATCTTGGTTGTCCTCATACCTGTGTTTTTTGTAATCAAAGAAAAATAGCAGGTATTTCAGAAATTCCTACTAAAGAAATGATTAGTAAGATTACTACTGAATTTTTAAATACATTAAATAATGAAAAAAAATATTATCTCGAAATTGCCTTTTATGGAGGCAGTTTCACAGGGATAAAAGCTGAATTACAAGAAGAATATTTAAGTGAGGCTAATGCTTTATTAAAACAGGGAATAATAAATGGAATCAGGCTCTCAACTAGGCCTGATTATATTAATGAAAAGGTAATTGAAAGATTAACAAGATATCAGGTAACAACTGTTGAATTAGGAGTTCAATCACTTGATGAGGAAGTTTTATTAAAAAGTGAAAGAGGACATAAAGGACAGGTAGTAGAAAAAGCTGTTTCTCTATTAAAAAAGGCTAAGATAAAGGTAGGCATACAATTAATGCCAGGACTCCCGGGTGATACTCCTCAAAAAGTATTAGATACAACAAAAAGAGTATTAAACTTAAAGCCCGATATGGTGAGAATATATCCAACAGTAGTTATTAAGGATACAAAACTTGCCGAAATGTATCAAGAAAAAGAATATACACCTTGGTCTTTAGATGAAGTGATTGAAGTAGCTGCAGAAATGTTGATTTTATTTAGTCAAAAGAAAATCAATGTTATCCGTATAGGATTACAAGCAACAGAAAATTTGCATACTGATAAAGACTTAATAGCAGGTCCTTTTCATCCAGCTATGGGCGAACTTGTTAAAGCACGCGTATTTCGAAAACAAATTGAGAATATTTTTAGACAAATTGATAATATTTCTCAGGAAATTAATTTATACTGCTATCCTGGAGAGTTATCACAAGTAAAAGGACAAAAAAATCAAAATATTACTTTTTTACAGGAAAAATATATAACAAAGATCAATGTTTTACCCCAAAAGGAATTAGAAAAAGGATCTTTAATGTTAATTGATGAAAAAGAAAAAACTTATTTATCTTTACGAGAAGAATTTCTAGTAAAATATACAGAGGAAGTGCTTTACTAAAGGAGGTGGCCCTATGCATTTAAAACAACTAGAGATACAAGGCTTCAAATCGTTTGCAGAAAAGGTCACCTTAGAATTAACTAAGGGAATAACAGCAGTAGTAGGTCCTAATGGTAGTGGAAAAAGTAATGTTGTAGATGCTATTAGATGGGTATTAGGAGAACAAAGTGCAAAAAGCTTGCGTGGTATAAAAATGGACGACATTATTTTCGCTGGTAGTACTACTAAAAAGGCCATTGGGATGGCAGAGGTTTCGTTGACCTTTACTAATGTTGAAGGAACATTGCCCTTAGATTTTAATGAAATAAATATTACAAGGCGCTTGTTTAGATCAGGAGAAAGTGAATATTTAATTAATAAAGCTTCTTGTCGCTTAAAAGATATTTATGAATTATTTATGGATACGGGAATAGGTAAAGAAGGATTTTCCATTATTGGACAAGGAAAAATTGATGAAGTTTTATCTTTAAAACCTGAAGACAGAAGAAATTTAATAGAAGAATCGGCCGGAATTGTAAAATACAGATATCGTAAAACAGAGGCACAAAAAAAGTTAGAAGATACAGATCAAACTTTAATTAGGGTAAATGACATAATGTTAGAGCTAAAAGAACAATTAGAACCCTTGAATGAACAAGCAAAGGATGCCAAGCAGTATAATATCTGGAAAAACGAGTTAGACCAATTAAAAATAAATATCCTTCTCAAAGAAGTAGATAATAGGCAAAAAACAAAAGAGCATTATCAAAAACAGTTAACTGAAATAGAAAATAGTTTAACCGAGAATAATACTATCTATCATAGATTAGAAGCAAACACGAGCCAATTACGTTTAAAATTACAAGAGGAAAATAAACAGGTAGTTAGTTTACAACAAGATTATTATAATTTAAGTAGTGAGCTTGAAAAAAATGAACATCAAATAGAAATAACTAAGGAAAGAAAACAAAATTACAGCGAGAGAATAAACAGAATTGAAAAAGAAATAGAAACATTAAGTACAAAAGAGCAAGAATTAGGTAAAGTAATTTTGGAATCACAGGTAGAAGCAGACATATTAAAGCAAAAATATCTTGTCTCCCAGGAAAATTTGGAGAGATTAACCAGTGATTTAGCAGAAAAAACTAAAACCTTAGATGAAAGCACTTTAACATTAGAAAAATATCAGGCAAATATTTTAAGTAGTTTTCAAGATAGTGCTAATATTACAAATCAGCTAACTAACATTAGTAATGAACTAGAATATAAACATAGAGAACTAAGGCAAATAGCACATAATGAGGAAGAATCTAATAGCAAAATTACAGAACTTAAAGAAGATTATGCAAAAATCCAAAAAAATCATGAATTAGAAAGTAAAAATAAAGAAAATCTTGAAATTAAACTAACTTTGTTAGAAGAAAGATTAACTAAATTAGAGGCAAACACGAATCAAATTAAAAAGGAAATATTGGATAAACAAATAGAATTACAAAAAGATATTTCAAGTCTACAAGTAAATAAGGATATGGAAGAATCTAAAGAGGGGTATCTCTTTGGGGTTAAGTCTGTATTAGAAAGAAAATTACCAGGGATAATTGGTACAGTAGCAGATATTATAAAAGTTCCTCAAAAACTAGAACTTGCGATTGAAACTGTATTAGGATCATCTTTACAGCATTTAGTAGCAGAAAATAGTAAGGTGGCCGAAGAGGCAATTAATTATTTAAAAAAAGAGAAAAAGGGTAGAGCTACCTTTTTACCACTAGATACAGTTAAAGGTACAGCTAGTAAAGTTAATTTTACTGACCCTAATATATTAGGGCGCGCTATTGAATTAATTGAATTTAATCCAAAATATAAGGAAGTTTTAGAATTTATTCTAGGTAAAGTTTTAGTAGTAACTGATTTAGCAAATGCAGTTAGGCTAGGCAAACAAAAAAACAATTTCTTTAGAATGGTTACTTTAGAAGGAGACTTAATTGCTCCTAGTGGCGCCTTAACAGGGGGGAGCTATCGCACGCAAAAAACAGGTTTAATCAGCAGAAAAAGAATAATAGGTGATTTAACTACGAAAATAGCAAGAGCCAAAAATAGCCTTGAAATGCTTACGGATGAATTAAATAAAAGCGAAAAAGAGTATGAACATCACAGTAAAATAAGTGTAGAGCTTAAAATTGAGGTGCAAAATAAAAGCTTAAAGCTAGTAGAAATTAATAATTATAGAGATAATATAAGTAAAGAAATCGAGACCTTAAATATTCAAAATGCAAAAAACGAAACTAAAAAGGACGTTTTAAATACAGAAATAAAGGTGCTCGAAAATAGGCACAAACAACTCCTTACCCAAAGAGAAAACCTAAAATTAAATTCGGATAATGCGGATAAAAGTGCCCAAGATTTAAAAGAAAAGCTTAAAAAACTAACCTACCTTAAAAATGATTGTATGGAGAACTTAAATAAGGAAAAGGTAAATAATGCGACACTTTTACAAGAAAAAAGGTCTTTAGAATTAAGGTTAAGTGAATTAGAAAAAAATAAAGAGACATTTAATCAGGATAGTAAAGAATTAAAGCTAGAAAAAGTGAATATTAAAGATCAGATAATTAAAATCGAAGAAGAGATTACCAAACAACAGGAAAATAAGATTATGCTAATTAATAAATTAGAATCTGAGAATAATAAAATTATTAGTTTGAAAGATAAAACTCAAAAAATTAGCGGGGAAATAGATACCTTAGAAGAAAGTGCTAAAAAACAGAAAAAAATAAGTGAAAACTTAAATCAAGAAAAACATAAAAATGAAATAAAACTTAATAAAGTTGAAATTAACTTGAAAATCACTATAGATAAATTGTGGGAAGAATTTAATCTTACCCCTCTAGAAGCACAAGAAATAAAGGTAGAAGAATTTGATTATGAAGAAGCAAAACGCAAAATAAATGAGTTAACCAAACAAATAGAAAATTTAGGACTAGTCAATTTCACTGCTATAAATGAATATGAACGAGTTCAGGAAAGACTAAATTTTCTCTCTCAGCAGTATAATGATTTAACCGAAGCCAAAGAGTCACTGCGAAAAGTAATCTCTGAAATGGATGTCATAATGGTTAAAAGATTTAAAGAAGCCTTTGATTTAATTAATACAGCCTTTAATCAAGTTTTTAGTGAACTGTTTGGAGGGGGTACCGCATTTTTACAATTATCAGATGAAAAGGATTTATTAAACACGGGTATAGAAATTATTGCAAAGCCTCCAGGTAAAAAACCACAATCACTTTCTTTATTATCAGGAGGAGAACGAGCTATGACAGCTATTGCTTTATTACTAGGTATTTTAAAAATTAAGCCAAGTCCTTTTTGTGTTTTAGATGAAATAGACTCAGCATTAGATGAAGCAAATGTATATAGATTTGCTGAGTATATCAAAAAGTTTTCCCAAAATACACAATTTATCATTGTTTCTCATCGTAAAGGAACTATGGAAATTGGAGATGTGTTATATGGGGTTACTGTAGAAAATTCGGGAGTATCTAAACTTATTTCTGTAAAATTAAGTGATTATGATAAAGCTCAGTAAATAATTAGGAAGGTTACATGAATTTAAAGAAATTAAAAAAGAGGTGTAATAATATGGGTTTTTTCTCAAAAATAAAAAGTAAAGTTAAAGAAACATTTGGTGGTAATACAAAATTAGAAGATAGTTTAAGTAAAACCAGGAAAGGTTTTGTGGAAAAGGTATTTGAAGTATTTACTAAAAATAGAGCCATTACAGATGATCTTTATGATGAATTAGAAGAAGTTTTGATTCAAGGTGATGTAGGAGTTGAAACTTCTATACAACTAGTTGAGACAATTAGAGCAAGGGTTAAAAAAGAAAAATCAAAGATGTCGTACAATTAAAAGCTATCCTGGGTGAGGAAATAGTTAATATCCTTGGAACTGAGCCTGAAAAATTAAATATAGTTGATGGTAGATTAAATATTATTTTAGTTGTAGGGGTTAATGGTGTTGGTAAAACAACTAGTATCGGGAAAATATCCTATAAATTAAAGAATGAAGGTAAAAAGGTTGTCTTAGCAGCAGCGGATACCTTTAGAGCAGCAGCAACAGAACAATTGAAGATTTGGGGAGAACGAGTAGGAATTGATGTTATCGGTCATAATGAAGGTGCTGACCCAGGGGCGGTAGTATATGATGGTATCCAAGCTGCTAAGGCTAGAAAAGCAGATGTCTTAATTATTGATACAGCGGGTAGATTACATAACAAAACTAATTTAATGGAAGAGCTTAAAAAAATTAGAAGAATTATTGATAGAGAAGCAGCAGACTCTTTAAGTGAAGTTTTATTAGTACTAGATGCAACCACAGGTCAAAATGCAGTTTCCCAGGCTAAGATATTTAGTGAAGTAACAGGACTTACAGGTGCTATTTTAACAAAATTAGATGGAACTGCTAAGGGCGGAGTAGTAATAGGAATAAAAGCAGAGCAAAATTTACCTGTTAAATTAATAGGAGTCGGAGAAAAAATGGAAGACTTACAAGATTTTAATCCAAATGATTTTTCAGCTGCCTTATTTGCTGAGATGGAGGATACAGAAGACAAAGAAAATGCAGAGGATACAGATGATGAAAATTGATTTTGCAGTTATCGGTGGAACAGGTGTATATAATCCTAAAATGTTAACAAATCTTAAAATAGTAGATGAAGATACTCCTTATGGAAAGGTTAGTATTACAATAGGCGAGGTTTTTTCGAAAAAGGTAGCATTTTTAGCCAGGCATGGACAAGGTCACTCTGTCCCTCCACATCTCATAAATTATAGAGCAAATATTTATGCTCTAAAAAATTTAGGAGTAAAAAAGATAATTGCAACTGCTGCCGTAGGATCATTAAGAGAGGACTTAAGGCCAGGAGATTTTGTTCTGTTAGACCAATTTATAGATTTTACAAAAAATCGCGAGCAAACCTTTTATGAAGGTGGAGAAAAAGGCGTCTTACATTTAGATATGACTAATCCTTATTGCCCAGAAACTAGAAATCTTATTGCACAGGTATGTCCTAAAGATATCACCTTACACCCAAAAGGGAATTATATATGTACTGAAGGACCACGTTTTGAAACACCCGCAGAAATAAAAATGTTTTCTTTATGGAATGCTGATGTTGTAGGAATGACAAGCGTCCCAGAAGTAGTATTAGCCAAAGAGCTGGGAATGTGTTATGCAAGTATTGCCATGGTTACAAATTTTGCAGCTGGAATAAGCCAAAATGAGTTAACCCATGCTGAGGTCACAGAAACAATGGCGCAAAATAAGGAAAAATTACAAGATCTCTTAATGGTGGTTTTAGAAAACATTGCGGAAAAACAAAATTGTGTATGTCCTTTAGCTACGAAGGAACTTGGAAACTTAGGTAAGGAGGAGTAAAAATGAAAGTAGTTAAATTTGAGCTAGATAAATTAATGCTTTTAGATCAAACTAAATTACCTCTAGTTTTAGAATATGTAGAATGTAAAGATTATCTTACTGTTTGCGATGCTATCAGAACCATGAAAGTAAGGGGGGCTCCTGCAATTGGAGTAGCCGCAGCTTATGGTGTAGTATTAGCAAGTAAAGAATATGAAAATTTAGAGATAAATAATTTTAAAGAAAATTTATTAAAGGCTTGTGATGAATTAAACCAGACACGTCCTACAGCCGTTAATTTATTTTGGGCAATAGAGAGAATGAAAAAAATTATTAACAAGCATACAGAAGTGTCAGAGGTTATCCAGGAACTAGAAAAGGAAGCTATTTTCATAGAAACAGATGATTTAGAAATGAATCGTAAAATGGGTAGACATGGTAGTGCTCTTATTCCAAATAATGCTCGAATATTAACGCATTGTAATGCAGGAAGTCTTGCAACTGCTGGTTATGGTACAGCCTTAGGCGTAATTAGGGCTAGCTCTCAGCAAGGAAAAGTCTCTATGGTATATGTGGATGAAACTCGTCCTTTATTACAAGGGGCAAGACTAACTGCATATGAATTAATGGAAGATAATATTCCGATAACCTTAATATGTGATAATATGGCAGCTTACTGCATGCAATTAAAATTAATTGATTGTATTATCGTTGGTGCAGATCGAATTGCAGCTAATGGTGATGTTGCTAATAAAATTGGTACTTATGGCTTAGCTGTACTGGCTAAAGCACATAATATTCCTTTTTATGTGGCAGCTCCCGTATCTACCTTTGATTTTAGCTTAGAATCAGGAAAAGAAATACCTATAGAAGAAAGGGCAGCAGATGAAATAAGAAAAATAGGTGATGTTTATATAGCCCCACCTACTGCAAATGTCTTTAATCCTGCTTTTGACCTTACACCAAATGAACTTATTACGGCAATTATTACGGATAAAGGTGTAATAAAACCAAATTACACCCAAAATATTCAGAAGGTGCTGGGAAATGGAAATTAAAAAGCAAATAGTCGAAGTCGGTAAAAGAATGGTTAAACTCGGACTTGTAGCATCAACTTGGGGAAATATTAGTGCAAAGATAAATGAAAAAATATATATAACACCTAGTGGCATGGAATATGAACATTTAACAGAAGAAGATATTGTTTGTTTAGATTTAGATGGAAACTTAAAAGAGGGGCAGAGAAAGCCTTCAAGTGAGCTAAATTTACATATAGAGGTATATAAAAATAGACCTGAAATAACAGGAATTGTGCATACGCATAGCCTTTATGCTAGCGCTTATGCTGTAGTGAGAAAACCAATTTTACCATATATAGAAGATATGGCTCAGGTTGTCGGGGGAGAAGTCTTAGTTGCTGATTATGCTCTCCCAGGAACTAAAGAATTAGCCCAAAATGCCGTAAAGTCTTTAGGAAATAAAGGAGCAGTATTATTAGCAAATCATGGTGTAGTTGGGGTAGGAATAGATTTAGAAGAAGCATTTAAGGCTTGTTTATTAGTCGAAAAAACTGCGCAAATAGCAGCAATTGCAAGTAATATTGGTACACCCCATAGCCTAGAAGATAAAGACGTAGAATTAATGCGTGAGGGTTATTTAAAATATTATGGACAAAAGTTTTAACCTGACTAACTTGGCGTAAGTCTCCCGTCTCTTTAGACGAGAGTCAAACGCCAACTAAGTCATGCATTTGCAGTTCTAGAATTCAGGTAGAGTGGAAGAACCTCCACCTAAATTAAGAAATTGCTTTAAGGAGTGTTTAGATGTCAAAAATATTGATAAAAGATTCGTATATATTAACAATGGCGAGTTCGACAAATGAAAAACCAGTGATAGGTGATATTTTAATTGAAGATAATGTTATTACAAAGATAGGAAAATTCGAATGTACTGAGCAAGTAGAAATTATTGACGGAAAAAATACAATAGCCCTCCCTGGACTCATAAATTGCCACACTCATGCAGCCATGACTCTTTTAAGAGGTTACGCTGATGATATGGAGCTAATGCCATGGCTTGAAAATAAAATTTGGCCAAGAGAAGCAAAGCTCACCGAAGAACATATATATTGGGGTAGTATGTTAGCTTGTTTAGAAATGATTAAATCAGGTACAACTACTTTTGCAGATATGTATGTTTCTATGAATGAAGTAGCAAAAGCTGTTAGTGATAGCGGTATCAGAGCTTCCTTATCACGAGGAATAACTGGAGGTAATGGTAGAGGCGAAGATTCTTTAAAAGAAAGTAAAGAGTTTATAGAAAAATGGAGAAATGAAGAAAGAATTACCTGTATGCTAGGACCCCATGCTCCTTATACCTGTACAGATGATTATTTAGAGAAAATAATTAAACTTGGTAAGGAATTAAATGTAGGGATTCATATTCATCTAGCGGAAACTGAAACGGAGTTTTCTGATATAGAAAAGAGAACAGGCAAAACACCTGTAGAGCATATGAAAGATTTAGGTTTATTTGAACTTCCTGTACTTGCCGCACACTGTGTGCACTTAACCGAGGGGGATATAGGCATCTTAAAAGAGAATAATGTTGCAGTTGCTCATAATCCAGAAAGCAATCTTAAACTAGCTAGCGGTATAGCACCAGTACCTGAGCTTTTAGAAAAGGGAGTAATAGTAGGTCTAGGAACAGATGGAGCAGCAAGTAATAATAATTTAAATATGTTTGAAGAAATGCATATGGCAGCCCTTTTACACAAAGCAAATTCTAAAAACCCTACCGTAATCCCAGCCTATCAGGCATTAGAAATGGGAACAATTTTAGGAGCTAAAGCTCTAGGCTTAGATCAGGAAATTGGTTCTTTAGAAGTAGGTAAAAAGGCAGATATTATTTTACTTGATTTACATAAAGCACATTTGTATCCAAGTCATGATATAGTAGCAAATATTATTTATTCTGCCCAAGGATCAGATGTTAAAACTTCTATAATTAACGGGAATATAGTGATGAAAGATAGAAAAATCTTAGCCTTTGATGAAGAAAAAGTAATTTTGGAAGCAAATAGAGTTGCTAAGGAGTTAATGAAAGATTAAAGAAAAGATTAAATAAAAGATTAAATTAAAGCAATTGGTGACTTAATAATCTTAAAATATTTATCTAAAATAATCAGGAGGAGACAACCTTTGAGTTATTTCCTCCTTTTGTGTGCCTGGTAAAATGGGACCCCTACCCAGACAGTATAGGCGCTTTCGTTACTCTAGTAAAAAGTCTATAATATTTAAAACCTTGATACCTGAAAAGTCGCTATAGATAGTTTGATCCATTGTAAGAATATACTTTGGATAATTGTCAGGAATTGCTTGAAGAGGCCGTAACTCTCTATTTTTAGTTTTTTCATCTAGTATTGTTGCAGAAACCTGATAGTAGATTTTTTCATTGGACTTAGTTGCAACAAAATCAACTTCAAAAGATCCAATTTTCCCTATAGTTACATTATATCCTCGTCTAAGTAGTTCTAAATAAATTATATTCTCTAATATATGACCATAGTCGGTATTTCTAAGTCCTGTTAATTGATTTCGTATTCCTATATCAACGATGTAGTACTTTTCAAGGGTCTTTAGAAACATCTTTCCTTTAAGGTCATATCTATTTGCCTTATAGATGATAAAAGCATTTTCCAGCATTTTGAGATAATTATCAATTGTGTCGCTCGTTGTTTTTCTCCCACTACTTGTTAGATAATCACTGATTTTTTTTGTAGAAATAACGCTTCCAATATTAGCCCCGATAAACCTCAAGACACTTTCTAAGAGAGCAGTATCTCTGATGTTATTTCGCTCTATGACATCCTTTAGTAAAACAGTGTTATAGATACCTTCTAAAAATGGTCCAATTGTATCTGGATGGTCGAGAAGCTTAGTAACAGTTGGTAATCCTCCATATTCCAGATATTTATTAAATTGTTCTTGGACGCTATCTGTAAAATTAAACTCAATAAAATCAAGATATTCTTTAAAAGACAAAGGTTGCATTTTGATTTCAACATATCTTCCTGATAGAAGAGTTGATAACTCTGAGGATAATAAATAAGCATTTGACCCAGTTATATAGATATCTACATTGGCATCAACAAGAAAGGAATTAATGACCTTTTCCCAGGAATCCACTTGCTGAACTTCGTCCAGTAGAATATAGTGTTTATCTTTTTTATTAATTAAATTTTTTTCAATATGAGCGTGTAATTCTTTATAACTTGAAATATTATCAAATTCAAATGATTCAAAGTTCATTCTGATAATGTATTCTTTTAATACACCAGCTTCAATTAAGTAATTTTCAAATAAAGAAAGTAGTGTAGACTTTCCACAACGTCTAATACCTGTAATAACCTTGATTAATGGCTTATCTCTAAAATTAATTAGCTGAGTCAAATATAAGTCACGATTTTTCATTAAAATCACATCCTTATGGAGAGTATACCCTGAAAGTAAGATGTTATCAATTAGTTATTCGAGTATAGTCGAAATAAGTACTAAAAACCAGTATCTTTCCTTTAAAAAAGGAATATCTTTAATTAAGACATGGTTTGGATATTCTTTTTCATCAATTATCACGTAATTCCAATTCAAGACTTAAATAGCGATTTTTTGAACACAGGGTAAAACTCTTCGTAAAAGTGAATTTATCAGATTTCAACTAGCACATAAGAGTGACCCAATTTAGGATCGCTCTTACATTTCATTCCTATGCTAAATAGATTTATTAGGGCTTTTCATAAGTAACGTAAGTTCCAGCGATTAAGTCATGAATTGCTCGTTTATCTTTACGAAATCCCATCATAAAGGCGCTAACAATCAGACCAATACCTAAAGTTACAATATAAATTAGGCTGGCTACTAATATCCTCATAAGCATGGTTTCGATTCCTATTTTCTCACCATTTAATTTAACAATTCGAATACTAAACATTCTTTTTCCAATAGTATACCCATACCAATAAATTGGCAGCAATAAAGAGTATAACAATGAGAGGCCATTAGTTGCATCATCACCCATAAATAATATAATTTCTTGAATACGTTTTATGTGTGCTAATTCATGCGCAATAATAAATGATAATTCATCTTCCTCACCTGATTCAATTAATTCAAAGATAGTAGAGTAAAGAACGACCATGTTACGACCAAAAAAGCGAGTGGCAAAAGCATTAAGGATACCACTTGATTCCAAGACATAAATATCAGGCATTATAGGTATATCCATTGTCTTACATAATTCTGCTACTTTTGAGTATATTTGTGGAAACTGTTGTGGACTTAAGCGTACCCCATTGCTACGAATACTTCCCAACATTAAAGCATGTAAAAATAACGAAAATAAAATACCAATAGATAGAAATATGATACCTATTACTGAAAAAATTAAACTTAGATATGTGATAATACTTACTACAATTGCTAATATAAAAAATATTCTTTCTTTTCTATGGACTAATTCCCTGCATGACAAGTCCTGATTGTCCACTTCGTTAAGTCTCCTCTTTGATGTTTGCTCACTTATTATAACGATTCATTTGTTAGTGGTGAATGCTCCTTATTATGTATTTTTACCCGTTTAATACCACACTAGAAGAAATACTTCTTATTTAAAATAGAGAAATATTACAAAAATGTTTTTGACAAACAAAGCATAAACCAAAAGGATTAATTTACTATTTTATACATAAATGTCACATTGAACAATTTAACGAAAATTCGTAATATTGTTTATAGTGGTGTTCCTTTAGATATTACAAAGACATATAACAGTAGAAAATCTAATGTTGCTGGAATTTTTGGTTATGGATGGACAAGTAATGTAGAAGCACAGATTGTTGATGCAGGAGATGGACCAATTACTTTATCCAGAAGACGATAAGGTACACTCAGGAAAATATTCCTTCAAAGTTACAGGGGAAGCAGGGAAAAATAAATATATAAAGCAGCGTATTTATATCTCAGGGGACGCTAATACAAACCTTACTTTATCCGGATGGTCAAAACAGGAAGGTGCGAGTATAAGTGGTGGAAATTATACACTGCAGGTAGAAGTTAATTACACAGATGGCAGTCAGCAAAGTAGAATTTTTGCCAATGAATTTAATAAAACTACCGGAGATTGGCAGCATATTGCAGCTAAAATTAAACCTGTCAAGGCATTTAATTCTATAGACGTTTTATATATGTACTATAACCAAACCGGAACAGCCTGGTTTGATGCCATGCGTCTTGAAGAAGGAAATGCTGTTACAAGATATGAATATGATGCCAATGAAAACTATGTAACAAAATTAATAGATCCTCTTGGTAGTAGCGTAACTTATGGCTATGATGATAACAGTAACCTAACAGACATGACCATTACAGCATGTGCAGTAACATCAACCCAGGGATATATCTATAACCCGTTAAATCAAGTAACAAGCTTAACTCGAAACGGTGCAAGTCTTGAAAAATTTGTCTATGATGAGCAAGGAAATGTAATTTCGGTAAAGCGTTCAAATGAAACCTATACTTCCTTAGAATATGATGATGCAAAACGCTTAAAAGCAATAAAAAATTACAACGCATCCGGAGAACTCCTGGATAAATATGAATACTCCTATGATGCTAATGGCAACAGAACAAGTGTGGTAACAAAAAATGGAACAATAAATTATCAGTATGATGAATTAAATCAGTTAACCCAAGAGACATTATTAGATGGAACAACAATATCTTACGAATATGATGCCGTAGGAAATAGAACCAAGAAAATTGTAACCAAGGGTAGCTCAACAACTACTAATTACACTTATAACGCTGGCAATGAATTAACAGCAGTAGACGGGCAAACTTACACCTATGATCAAAATGGAAATTTAACAAATAATAGAGATAATACATTTATCTACAATGCAGAAAACAGATTAATTGAAATAAAAGGTTATTTAAATCAAACCCTAGCAACCTTCACTTATGATTATACAGGTAAAAGGAATAGTATGACCACATCCAATGGGATTGTATACTTCCATTACAATCAAGATAATAAAGTAGTTTATGAAACCGATAGCAGTAACAATATCATAGCTGAATACACTTATGATACACAAGATAATCCTGCAACCATGACAAAAAATGGCACGACTTACTATTACCATGTGAATGGTCATGGCGATGTAATGGCTCTAATTGATGGAAGTGGCAATATCGTTGCACAGTATAGCTACGATGCCTGGGGTAATATATTATCTCAAAGTGGTTCGATGGCATCAGAAAACCCTTACAGATATGCTGGATATAGATATGATGAAGCAACAGGGCTTTATTATTTGATGGGAAGGTATTATGATTCTAATACAGCTAGGTTCATTACAAGAGATATTTTTCATGGATTCGAGGATAATGTTTTATCTCAAAATCAATACGCTTATTGTCAAAATAATCCTATAATGGCAATTGATCCGAGTGGAAATATTGCAATTTCCCTTAATAAAAAACTTTACCTTGGATCTGGCGGAACAGCAAATGTATATTTAAGAGGATGGACAGAAAATTGGGGAAGAAAAGGAGCTATAACAGCAATTATTAATATGAGAGTAACGTGGGGAGCAATAGGAATATTTGTTGTTTCAACTCTCACTGTATGGAAAGTCAAAGCAGCCGCAGTAGCATGGCTAGAAAGATATACGTATCTTAAAGAAATAATTTACGATACTATTAAGTTCTCTGCAGTGGCAACAGTTGTGTATTTAGGGGTTAAGGACCGAATTAAGTGGGTGATACAATCAGCCTTTAAAGGAGCAGATAGTGCAATTATGAAAATCCCTGGTGCTACTAAAGTTGCTTTTCAAAGAAGACTTGAAGTAAGAAAAGAGTGGGGTTAAATTAATAAATGAGAAGGCCAGAATTGGCCTTCTCAAATTATTAGATTCTAAAAGTAAAAAAGTATTAACTGATTAAAAGAGTACTTCTTATACTAGAACTCGGAGGAAATGATATGAAGGATACATTATCAGTAATAGTATTTACTATTATAGGTGTATGTTTGATAGTTTTTGGAGTTTGGGATATTATAAAACAAAAAAGAATCTTATACTTAGATAAAGAGTTTAAATTGAGACTATTTATATATGTTTTTGCAGTAAGTTACCCAATATTTATGATTATTGTAGGTATTTTATTTATTTTACTGACTATTCTTGCTTATAGCGGAAATTAACCTGATATTATAATATAAAAAAATACGACTTTTTTATTGAAAACTATATGACATTAATAGTTTACTTTATAAATTTAGTTATTGCTATTAAGGAGGGAAAATGTTTTGGGTAGAATAATATTTCTTATATTTATATTATTATTAGGTTTATTAGGAATTAAATTAGGCTATAAAGAAGTTAGAAAACGAAGCGATAGGGAAAATCTATTAGAAGCATTAATTTCTATATTCCTAGGTGATTTTGACATAACGAATGTAGGTGTAATAATTGTCAGTATGTTAACTGTTATTTTTGCAATATTAGCACTAATTTTGGGATGGGGAAAATAACTTAAAACCTAACAGACAATGGTAATAAGAAATTTATCTATGATGTAGAAAATAAGCTAATAGAAGTAAAAAATTCTGCAAATCAAACTATAGCTTCTTTTACCTATGATCATGAAGGCAAGAGAAATAGCATGACCACTTCAACTGGAACAGTTTATTTCCATTACAGTGGAGATAAAGTAGTTTATGAGACCGATAGTAGTAACAATATCATAGCTGAATATACTTATGATGCCCAAGGTAATCCAGCTACAATGACAAAAAATAGTACAACCTACTATTACCATGTAAATGGACATGGTGATGTAATGGCTATGACTGATGGAAGTGGTACTATTGTTGCTCAGTATAATTATGATGCCTATGGAAACATATTATCTCAATCAGGCTCAATGGCAGAATCTAACCCCTACAGATATGCGGGATACAGATTTAATGAAGTAACAGGACTTTACTATCTAATGGCAAGATATTATGATGCTGAAATTGGTAGGTTTATAACAAGAGATACGTTTCATGGGTTTGAAGATGATCCACAATCTCTAAATCAGTATGCTTATTGTTCGAATAACCCGGTGATATATGTGGATCCGAGCGGTAATTATGCTACACGATATGGTTATTGGAATCTTGTTGATATTGTAGGATTTTTAACTACAGGATATATATTAGTAAAATTAGGTATAGGGATTTTTAGTAAATGGATAGTCCATAAGGTAACTTATATTTTTTATAATATTACAGCAAGAGAGGTAATAGGAAAATACAAAAAAGGGGCAATTAATAGAGAATTTCCTTCTGAATATCTAGATAAAACATTAGATGAAATAGAAAGATTAGCAAAAAAAGGAGTAAAGACAGCTAAGAAAGCCAAGAAACTATTACAGGATAAAAGATTTGATAAGGGGGATAATCGAAAATGAATGAATTGGATAAAATTCTCAAATTTATATATTCGTTTTTTTCAGATATAAATTATGTAGAAAATAATAATTTAATTTATGAATTTAACAATGATAACTTAAATTTAAATAAGAAGGATGATAAGGTAATAGGATTAAATATTCTTAAAAAAATACAAAATCTAATTCCTGAGTTTAAAGTTATTGATTGGACAGATTTAGAAGATACGAGATGCTATGAATTTCGAATTTTGCTAAATAAAGTTGAAAATATCTTAGATGACGATAATGATTTATTAAAGGTATTAGGAGGTAAAAGGCAAGATTTATATCTTTTTATAAGTAGAATAGCAAATTACTATTACATGTATATAGAAGATACAGAATTTAATGAAGATACAGGAGAACTTAAATTTACTAAAAACATTAGTTTTGATAAATATAGTTTAGATATAAAAAATAAATTAGAAATGCTCATGAATGATTTAGGCTATATAAGATTAGATGATGAAGTCGCAAAAACAGTTATTTTAAATGTAGAAACTGAATACTTGGAGAAGAATAAAGTAAAAATTTTTAATTGTCTTTTTACAGAATTTGATGAGTTATATGAAAAAAAGATTGTTCAAAGGGTATTAAATAATAAGTAAGCATACCAAAATCTCCATCTTAAGTTTAGGTAGCTTTGCTGCTGGGTTATAGGATTATGCTTCAGATAGAAGACTTGATGGGAAGATAACTATATAGAATAACTAGAATAATTAGGGGAAAATCAATGTTTGATTTTCCCCTCTTCATAACTTAATGAAGAAATAATAAATAACATATATAAGAGATATACAAGCCTATTATTAAAAGTGGAACTTAATATTAATTGAGGTTTTTGGAGGGAGGCGTATAAAATTATATGACTCAGGAGAAAGAAGTGGAATTTTATTGTTATACAGAAGATACAGATTCCAAAGGATTTGATATTTATATTAATGAAGTTAAAATCAATGACAATTTAAAGTATTATGATAAAAACTTTCAATGTAAATGGTCATGTTTACCAGGAAAATACAACATAAAATTTGTGCAAAAACATTTTCTTAATTCCCGATTATGGTTTCTAAATACCGTATTTTCAATGATTGCTATGTTTTTAGCAGGATATTATGAAGAAATCAATCTAAAGGGACCATTTTATTCAATTCAAGAGGGAGAATTATTAATTAAAGATAATGCTGTCTTAGAAATAAAGCTGAAAAGATCTAATATTTTTTTTAAGCTCCTATTTGATGAAATAACAAATTATGGGTTCTTCATTGAAGCTAAATCTAATTGTTCATATAATTGTAAGAACGAAGAAGTAGTTGTTACATCAAAACTTAGAAGACGTTTTATTATTTCAGTGCTGTTACCTATTAGTATCGCTTTTCTTTTTATAACTATTTTACTTATTATAAGTGGCATTAATTTTTTCCAAAAGGGTGCTTTCGTAGGTGGTACTTTATTTGGACTAGTGATTACATTTCTTTTTATCATGTATATTAGAGTAGCTAAAAATATATTAAATGTTGTCTTTGGTAAACAAAGGTAGAGCATATTAAACACATTACCATATAAGTATAAAATAGCAACACAACTATATATATCTAGGGGACTGGTTGTTGTTTTATCTGGTGATGAAAATACCAAGCTTACCTTATCTGGATGGTCAAAACAGGAAGGTGCGAGTATAAGTGGCGGAAATTATGCTCTGCAAGTAGCAATAAATTACACAGTTGGTAATAGGACAAGTATTACAGATGGAAAAGGAAAACAACCTCCTTTACCTATGACAAGAGAAATCTGTTAACTAAAGTAAAGGATGCAAAACTAAATGAAACCCTATAAGGTTATGATAATGCAGGAAACCGTACAACTGTTACTGATGCCAGAAACAAGGTAACAAGCTATGAATATAATGAATTTAATCAAGTATCAAAAATAACCAATCCATTAAATCAAGTAACTCAATTTGGTTACGATAAAAACGGAAACACCACTAAGATTATTTTCCCTAAGGGAGATACTGTATCTTATAGCTATAACGCTCTTAACCTAATGAATGGTGTATACCATAGTGGTGTAAAAAAATGGGATTTTGGCTATGATGCTAATGGCAATAGGACAAGTGTGGTAACAAAAAATGGAACTGTTAATTACCAGTACGATGAATTAAATCAGTTAACCCAAGAGATATTACTAGATGGAACAACAATTTCCTACGAATATGATGCCGTAGGAAACAGGAAAAAGAAAATCGTAACTAAGGGTAGCTCAACAACTACTAATTATACTTATAACGATGGCAATGAATTAACAGCAGTAGATGGGAAAACTACACTTATGATCAAAACGGAAACTTAACAGACAATGGTAATAAGAAATTTATCTATGATGTAGAAAATAGGTTAATAGAAGTAAAAAATTCTGCAAATCAAACTATAGCTTCTTTTACCTATGATCATGAAGGTAGAAGAAATAGTATGACTACATCCGCAGGAACAGTTTATTTCCACTACAATGGAGATAAAGTAGTTTATGAAACTGATGAAAGTAATAATATCATAGCTGAATACACCTATGATGTTCAAGGTAATCCAGCAACAATGACAAAAAATAGTTGCAGGATTACTACCATATAAATGGACATATGATATAATGGCACTAAATGGATGCAAGGTGTGTTAAAGCTGAACAATTCTGTCATAAAATATTAATAATAGAATTATTTTATGGGCTAAATATAGAGTGTAAAAATCGTGTCAATCGAAATTTAATGCGAAGCTTTTGGCAAAAATAAGGCAGATTTAAAGAGAGCAAAATCCTACGAAATAACTAAAATGTTACGAAGAATAGAAGGATGGGAGCAATCAGATAAATTAGCAAGTGGGGAATTTATGGAAATAGAAGAATATGGGAGCGAAAATCATAACAAGAATTTTTAGTTATGTTTTAGTTATCGTTAAGTTATTCACCTTAAGCCCTTACATACCAAAGCATTAACTAACTACAATAACTAAATAACTATAATCCTATATAGAGATGATATGAATATGGAGAAAACAGCAAATTTCGCATGCATGCATATACGCGTAATGCGTATAGGGAAATTTGGGTTTAGTTAGTTATTTAGTTATTAGTTGACATAGATACCACAAACTACTATGATAAATACATGGAAAAAAATTATAATGATCGCCCCTGCAAAGAAGAAAGTGTTAATTTTGACGAAAGCTTAGACAAATTCACTTCTTTTTATCATGTATATTAGAGTAGCTAAAAAGATAATAAATGAAGATAAAAGGCCAACCATATTCCTATGGTTAGCCTTTTTGGATGTATGGGATTAATTTGTTAACCCATACAAATATGTCGTATTTTATTGTGCTGAATAGAGATCATGATTAGGGTAGTGAAAAGAAATTTAAATAATTTTTTGATTATTTTTAAAAATTAATTTAAAAATTAGCATACTTTAACTGTTTGCAAATATAAATGTATCAAGATAAGAAAAATTTAAATTTATCTATAGTACAAAGCACAAGCATCTTAGCTTTAAATGCATTAAAAGATGTATCTATTCAATTAATTGGAGGGATGTTTTTAAATGACTACAGAGACGAAAGAAATTATAAAGTTTGAAAAAGATTTTACGCGCCAAGAAGCAATTCCAGAGGCAGGGATTAAAAGAGCCTTAGAGATACTAGAGACAGGATGCCTACATAGATATAATACGCCAAAAGGTGAAGTATCAGATGTGGCCCTTTTAGAAAAAGAATATGCTGACTATGTAGGAGCAAAGTATTGTGCTGGACTTTCTTCTTGTGGTAGTGCAATATATGTTGCCTTAAAGAGTGTGGGAGTAAAGCCAGGTGATAAGGTTTTATGTAATGCATTTACATTAGCACCTGTACCAGGGGCAATCGAAAATGCTGGGGGAATACCTGTATTTTTAGAGATTGATGAAAATTTCTTAACTAATCTGGATGATTTAGAGAAAAAAGCGGTTGAATCACAGGCAAAGTTTTTACTTTTATCTCATATGCGTGGAAACATTGTTGATATGGATAGAGTTACAGAAATTTGTAGTCGTCTAGGAATTACCTTAGTTGAAGATTGTGCTCATACAGTAGGTGCTCGTTGGGGCGATAAATATACGGGAACATTTGGTAAGGCGGGTTGTTATTCTACTCAAACTTATAAGCATATGAATTCAGGAGAAGGTGGACTATTAGTTTCAAATGATGAAGACGTTATAGCTAAAGCTATTTTATATTCTGGATCTTATATGTTATTTGATCGACATATTTCTAGACCTTCGGTAGAAGTGTTTGAACGTCATAAAAAGAATATTCCTAATTTTAGCTTAAGAATGTCAAATTTAGTAGCTGCATTACTTAGACCTCAATTAGCGGATCTTGATACACAATTAAAGCGATGGAATGATAGATACTATGTGTTAGCAAAGGGATTAGAAGGAGTAAATCATATTCGTATTCCTAAAAGACCAGAAAAAGAACATTTTGTAGCATCTTCACTGCAATTTACTCTTACTGATATTAATATTGAAATGGTAGAAAAGTTTATAGCTGTATGTGCAGAAAGAGGGGTAGAAATTAAGTGGTTTGGGGCAAAAGAACCTAATGGATTTACAAGCTCTTGGGAAAGTTGGGAATATATCAAAGAGAAACAAAAGCTTCCTCAAACAAGAGAAGTTTTAGATTTCTTATGTGATTTCCGCATACCACTTACCTTTAGTTTAGAAGATTGTGAAGTTATTACAAAAGTAATTCGTCAAGTAGTAGAAGAAATATTTTAAATAAGGTTATAAATTTAAAATATTAAAATATAGATGTAGAAAGCAAAAGATACTAAAGGTTTTAATTTTATTAATGATTTAGCTAGAGTTGCCACAAAATTCAATCAATTTTATGAGAGGTAGATTAATTTGGGATTTACAAAACATTTGCCATTACATATACAGATAAAAATTAAACTTGAAGAAGAAATTTTAAATGAAGTTTATGATGAAAAGATTCCAGGTGAATTAGATTTAATGGAAAGATTCTCTGTAAGTAGATCTACAATTCGTCAAGCAATAGCAGCACTCGTAGAAGAGGGAATTTTAGAAAAAAGACATGGTAAAGGAACCTTTATCTCGTTAAAGCCAGTAGAAGAATGGCTAGGTAGTTTTAGTACTTATGAAAACATTATTGATGACATGGGTATGAAGCCATATATTAAGTTTTTAAGTATGGAAATGACTAGTACTCCTCAAAACGTAGCTAAGACATTAGAAGAGGAAGTTTTCTATAAAGTAAAAAGAATACGTTATGCAGATGAAAACCCAGTATCCATTGAGGAAAACTATTACCCTCTGGAGTTAGGGAAAAAATTAGCTAAATTTAATTGGGATAATGTTGCTTCTTATAGTTTGCTCGATTCCTTAGGCGTAAAACTTTGGGATGCAAAGCAGATAATCACTTGTAGAATGCCTGTAAAGGAAGAATGTAAGTTACTTAATATAGACGAAACTATTCCTGTTTTATTTATAGAGCGCCTTAATTTTGATCGAGAAGGCAATATTGTGGAATATGAGCACAGTGTTTATCGTTCCGATCATTATGCTTTTATCGTAAAGCTGGGGCGAAATGAAAATTGAAAATTAATCATTGTAAGAAGGCTATTTTTTTGGATACAGATGTCCGTACATCTGAACATATGAACATATGAACATTCTAACATTTATATAATATCTGAAATTTATTCTTAAGGGAGTGAACTTATGAAAAGGTATATCAAAGAAAAAAACGTACAAGTGAAGAAAACTGGTGCTGAGGTTCAAGAAACGGTAGCTAAAATTATTGAGGATATTCGCCAAAATGGTGATTTAGCAGTAAGAAAGTACTCAAAGCAATTTGATAACTGGTCACCTGAATCTTTCTTAATGTCAAAGGAAGAACTTGAAAAAGTAAGTAAAACTGTATCTGATATCGACAAACAAACTATTAATTTTGCCCAAGAATCTGTTAGACGTTTTGCTCAAAAGCAATATGAAATGATTAAAGATTTTGAAGTGGAATTATTTCCAGGCGTGGCTTTAGGTCAAAAAACAGTTCCTTTAAATTCTTCTGGTTCTTATGTACCAGGTGGAAGCTATCCAATCGTGGCTTCTGCTAATATGAGTATCACTCCTGCTGTAGTTGCGGGAGTAAAAAGGGTTGTATCTGTAACCCCTCCTTTTAAAGGCGAGGTGCCAAAGAATACAATTTATGCTATGGCATCAGCAGGTGCTACGGAAGTATATTGCTTGGGTGGAGTTCAAGGGGTAGTAGCAATGGCACTTGGTACGGAAACCATTAAACCAGTAGATATGATTGTTGGACCAGGCAATAAATTTGTAGCTGAAGCAAAAAGACAATTATACGGTGAGGTAGGAATAGATCAAATAGCAGGTCCATCTGAAGCTTTAGTAATCGCTGATGATAGTGCTGATCCTGAAATAGTTGCCTCTGACTTAGTAGCTCAAGCTGAGCATGGTGTTGAATCTGAAGTAGTATTAATCTGCTTATCAGAAGATTTTGCAAATAAGGTTATTAGAGAAGTTGAGAAACAAATAAGTGAATTACCAACTGGAGAAATCGCTAAAATTTGTTGGGATAATAATGGTGAGGTAATAGTTGTAGATAGCATTGAAGAAGCTGCAGAGCTTTCAGACTTTTATGCTAGTGAACACGTAGAAATCCAAACCCAGCAGGATGAATGGCTTCTTGAAAACTTAACAAATTATGGTTCATTATTTGTAGGAGAATATTCAACCGTAGCCCTTGGAGATAAAGGTATTGGTACAAATCATATTTTACCAACAAGAAAAGCAGGACGTTATACGGGTGGTTTATGGGTTGGAAAGTTCTTAAAAACCTTAACTTATCAAAAATCAACTGCAGAAGGTCTTAAATATGTAGCACCATATTGTTCTCTTTCTTGTGCTATGGAAGGTATGATGGGACACAAGGCATCTATTGATAAGAGATTAGTAAAATGTAACTATCCAGTTCCAAATTATGAAAAGAAATAATTAAATAAGACGCTTTTACGAGGAAGTGATAGTGTGTCCAGTAAAACTCTGGGGATAATTGGTGGGATGGGACCTGAAGCAACGGTGGATCTTATGATGAAAATTATTAAAAAAACTCCAGCTAAAGTCGAACAAGATCACATCAGAGTAATTGCTGATAATAATCCTCATATACCTTGTAGGATTAAAGCAATTATGGAAAATGCCGAAAGCTCAGGTCCCATGATGGTAGAAATGGCAAAAAATTTAGAAAAAGCAGGAGCAGATTTTTTAGTAATTGCCTGTAATACAGCTCACTATTATTTTAAGGATGTAGAAGCAGCAGTTAATATTCCAGTTTTAAATATAATTGATGAGACGGTAAAGGTATTGCTTCAGGAAAAGGTACAAAAGGTTACTTTACTAGCTACTAAAGCAAATATATATACGGGACTTTATGATAAAGCATTAAATCAAACAGGGATAGAGCTAGTATTACCTTCAGAAGCTTATCAAGAAAAAGTATTAGACGTTATCGCCAAAATCAAGGCTGGTAAATATGAAGAAGCTAGAAGTTATACAGATGAAATTATTAATCATTGCATGGAATTAGGTGCTGAAGCTGTTATTTTAGGCTGTACTGAGCTACCGATGGCCTTTTGTGATCAAGAAAACTTACCAATTTATCTATATGACCCAGCTGATATTATTTCAGAAGTAATTGTAACTAAGGCGTTAAATTAATAAAGTGAAGCTGTTGTTTATATTTGCTTAGTTTTAGGAATATAAAATTTACAATTAAATATTAAATTTAAGTTTTATATTAATATATTACAAATAAAAAGGAGAATAAATATGAATTTAGCTAAATTTCCAAGAAGAAGATATACAGAGGGTTTTACTCCTATCGAAAAACTAGAGAATTTTTCAAAAGCTCTAGGTGGTCCTAATATTTATATGAAAAGAGATGACATGTTAGGCTTAACTTCTGGTGGTAATAAAACAAGAAAATTAGAATTTCTAGTAGCGGATGCGTTAGAACAAGGTGCAGATACCCTTATTACCTGCGGTGCTGTGCAATCTAACCATTGTCGTTTAACACTAGCAGCAGCTGTAAAAGAAGGTATGAAATGTAGATTAGTCTTAGAAGAAAGAGTTGCAGATAGTTATAGTCCGGATGCAAGTGGAAATAACTTCTTATTTAACCTTTTAGGAGTTGAATCTACTAAAGTAGTTGCCGGTGGAACAGATTTAATGAAAGAAATGCAAACAATCGTTGATGAATTAGCTAAAGAAGGTAGAAAAGGTTATATTATCCCTGGTGGTGGATCAAATGAAATCGGTACATTAGGTTATGTTTCATGTGCTGAAGAAATTGCTACTCAATTATTTGAAAAAAGTCTAAAAATTGATCACCTTGTAACTCCAAGTGGTAGTGCAGGAACTCATACTGGTTTAGTAACCGGTTTTATCGGTAATAACATGAATATTCCTATTACAGGTATTGGTGTTAACCGTAAAAAAGACGTTCAAGAAGAAGTAATCTATAATCTTGCAAAGAAAGTAGCAGCTAAATTAGGAATCAATCAAGAAATTCCTCGTGATGCAGTAGTAGTTTATGATGATTACGTTGGACCTGGTTATTCTTTACCAACTGATGAAATGGTTGAGGCTGTTAATTTATTAGCTAAAACTGAAGGTATCCTACTTGACCCTGTATATACAGGTAAGGCTATGTCAGGTTTAATAGGTCTTATTCGTAAGGGCGTATTTAAAAAAGGTGAAAATGTTTTATTCGTACATACTGGTGGATCTCCAGCTTTATATGCATACATTCCTACTATTTTAGGAAAAGACAGTTAATTGTAAGTTTTATTAATTAATTGGCTCTAAGTTCTCTTTATTAGCACCCAAAATACTGTAAAAAGCAATTTGGGTGCTATATTTATATCAATAAAAGGAATATTTTTAAAGAGGAGGGATTAAATGCAAGAAAATAGATCTGAATTAACGAAAAATCTATCACCTGTAGCTATTTGGTCAATTGCGTTAGGTACAATTATTGGGTTTGGTGCTTTTGTTTTACCAGGTGAATGGCTAAAACTAGGGGGTCCAGGAGGTATTTTAATTGGATTTACCCTTGGTGGACTGTTTATGCTTGTTATCAGTCGTAGTTATGGTTTTATGGTTGAAAAGATTCCTATAGCTGGAGGAGCAGCAGCTTATGCATATGGAGTATTAGGTAGACCACATGCTTTTATTGTTGGTTGGGGTCTAGTATTGGCCTATGGATCTATTGTTCCTTTAAATGCAACAGCTTTAGCACTAGTGGGTAAATTTGTGGCACCTGGTTTATTTTCCAAGGTTTATTTATATAATTTTGCAGGATGGGATATATATCTAGGGGAAATTTTATTAGCAAGTGCCTTAATTATTGGATTTGGAATACTTAATTATCGTGGAATAAAAGAAGTTGGTAATATGCAAATGGCGATGATTTTTTTAATGGTGGGCACGATATTAATTATAACAGCAGGAGCTTTAATGTATGATGGGTCAACTATTACCAATTTAAAGCCTTTCTTTGCAGCCAATAAAAGTATCTTTGCAAGTATTGGTGCAGTGTTAGCTATTACACCTTGGGCATTTTGCGGATTTGATACAATTCCACAATCATCAGAAGAATTTAACTTTGATCATAAAGAAACCTTTCGCTTATTAGTGTTTGCGATCCTAGCAGGGCTATTAATGTATCTTGCAATGTGTTTTTCAACAGCAGTAGTTATTCCGTGGCAGGAGTTAATTAATAAGGATGTGCCTTGGTATACAGGATTTACTACAGAAACGAGTTTAGGAATGTTAGGGTTAATTTGCCTAGTTATTGCAGTAACGATGGGAGTGGGAACAGGAATTAATGGTCAATTATTATCTAGTACACGTATTTTATTTAGTATGGGCAGAGCAAAAATTCTTCCAGAATGGTTTGCAAAGGTTAATCCAAAGTTTGGTACTCCAGGTAATGCCATAATATTCATAACTGTTCTTTCTTTATTCTTTCCATGGATCGGACGTCAAGTAGTGCTTTGGATAGTGAATATGGCAGCGGTAGGAAATTCATTGGGATATGGATATACCTGTTTAGCTGCTTGGTTACTTGCTAAAAACTACCCTCATCTTACGACAAAAGCAAATAAGTTTTGGTTTTTCTTAGGCTTTGCATTTTCAGTGATACTTTTAATATTACTAATTGTACCAGGGATGCCAGCCTTTTTAACACCGCTAGAATTCACTTTATTAGGGTTTTGGATATTAATGGGTGCAGTGCTATATATTTACCAATCTAAGAGAGTGAATTTAACAAAAGATGAGCAAGATCAGCTGATGCTCGGTGATATCAGAATCGAAAATTTAAAATAATAAAAGCTAAACAATTATCAGATTAGTCAAAATATTGAGTCTAATTATTAAGTTAAATGGACATCATTAATATTTTGCAAAATAAATTAGTATAAAAGTGATGAATATATTATACATAATATGTTCATCACTTTATTTTTTGTGTCTTTATGAAATTAAGTCTAGATAATTATAAGCACAGGTATTTTATGTAATTAAGTTAGCAGCAATAATTATAATTTGTTAAGTATTTACCCTTGACAAATCTTTTAAATCTTAGTAATATGAAAAAAGCGTTAAGGGAGATCACTTGACGAGGCTACATAATGAATATGATTTTAGAAAGTGTGGCTGAATTAAAATGACGCAGATAATTGAAAAAAGAGCTTTTTTATGTTTATTATTTGATTTTTATGGAGCACTATTAACAGAAAAGCAAAAATTTGTTTTCGATTTATATTACCATAATGATTTATCATTAGTTGAAATAGCGCAGGAAGAAAACATTTCTAGACAAGCAGTATATGATATTTTAAAAAGGTCAGAAAATATTTTATACGATTATGAGGATAGGTTACATTTAGCCAGTAAATTCATTAAAACAAATGACAAACTTGTGAATGCTTTAAATATAATTAATAACATCGAACAAGAAAATAATTCTGATAAATTAGGTAAACTAAAACAAATAATTCATTCAGTATTAAAAGATGGTTAAATATAATTTTAGGGGGTTTTACCTTGGCTTTTGAAGGATTAGGAGAAAAGCTGCAAGGAGTTTTCAAAAAATTAAAAGGCAAAGGCAAAATTTCAGAAACTGATTTAAAAGCTGCCCTAAGAGAAGTAAGGGTTGCCTTATTAGAAGCAGACGTAAACTATAAAGTTGTTAAAAATTTTATTAATAATATTAATGATCGTGCTGTTGGTCAAGAGGTTTTAGAAAGTTTAACTCCAGGACAACAGGTAGTCAAAATAGTTAACGATGAATTAACCTCATTAATGGGGGGAGAAACAAGTAAATTAAATATGTCCTCTAAACCTCCTACAGTAATTATGATGGTGGGTTTACAGGGTTCTGGTAAAACTACTTCTACAGGTAAATTATCGAATTACCTTAAAAAACAAGGCAGAAGACCTTTATTAGTAGCTTGTGACATTTATAGACCAGCAGCTATTAAACAATTACAAGTTTTAGGTGAACAATTAGAAATGCCTGTTTTTAGTATGGGAGATAAAACAAATCCGGTTGAAATAGCAAAATCTGCACTAGATCATGCCATGCACTATGGAAATGATGTAGTACTTATCGATACAGCAGGTAGACTTCATATTGATGAAGAGCTGATGGAAGAATTAGTAAAAGTTAAAAAAATAGTTAATCCTACAGAGATACTATTAGTAGTAGATGCTATGACTGGTCAAGATGCCGTCAATGTAGCTGAAAGATTTAATGAACTTTTAGATATCACAGGAGTAGTGTTAACTAAATTAGATGGTGATACCAGGGGCGGGGCAGCCCTTTCTGTTAAGGCTGTTACTGGTAAACCAATTAAATTTGTAGGTATGGGTGAAAAATTAGATGCTCTAGAACCTTTTCATCCAGATAGAATGTCTTCTCGTATTTTGGGTATGGGAGATGTTTTAACCTTAATTGAAAAGGCTCAAGAAGGTTTTGATGAACAAAAAGCAAAAGAAATGGAATTAAAGCTAAAAAAAGCTGAATTCACTCTGGAAGACTTTTTAGATCAAATGCAAGAAATGAAAAAAATGGGTCCTTTAGATCAAGTAATGGAAATGTTGCCTGGGATGAATAAAGGAAAACTCAAAGGACTTCAGTTAGATGAAAAAGAGTTTGATAGAGCTAGAGCAATTATTCAGTCTATGACTCTAGAAGAAAGAAGAAAACCTTCCTTAATTAATGGGAGTAGACGTAAAAGAATTGCAGCAGGTTCTGGATCAAAGGTACAAGAGGTTAACCGGATTTTAAAACAGTTTGATCAAACTCAAAAATTAATGAAACAATTTTCTGGAATGAGCAAAAGTAAAAAGGCTAAATTTAAATTGCCGTTTATGTAATAATTAATTTTTAAAAGGAGGTGAAGTAAATGTCAACTAAAATTAGACTTAAAAGAATGGGTGCAAAAAAGAATCCTTTTTATCGTATTGTAATCGCTGATTCTCGTTCTCCAAGAGACGGACGTTTCATTGAAGAAATAGGAACATATAACCCTACTAAAGATCCTGCTATTATTAATGTAGATGCAGAAAAAGCTCAAAAGTGGATAAATGAAGGTGCTAAGCCCTCTGATACAGTTAAAGCTTTATTTAAAAAAGCTGGAGTTTTTAATAACTAGCATTTAGTTTGGGGGTATAACGATTGAAAGAGTTAGTAAAACACTTAGCTAAATCTTTAGTTGATTATCCTGAAAATGTAGAAACAAGTGAAAATCAGGGAGCAAAGTCTGTTGTTATCGAACTTAAAGTTGACTCTCGTGATATGGGAAAAGTTATTGGTAAGAATGGACGAATTGCTAAAGCTATTCGTACAGTAGTGAAAGCAGCTGCAGCTAGGGAAGGTAAAAAGGTTGTAGTAGAGATAGTACAATAGGGGCTGATTTCAGCCCCATATTTTTGTTTGTTTGGAGAGTTTCTAATGAAGGAATTAACTGTTATTACCAAAGTAGTGTTAAAACAAATTGTTACTGATAACTATAAAAATAAATTGATTTTGGATTTGCAAAATACAATTAAAAACTTAGATAATGAAATTAATTTACTTAGTTTCAAAATAAAGAATGTGATAAGTGACTTAAGTGAGCAGAACCATCCACGGATTGATATTGTAAAAGAAAAACTTTATAATGAACAAGAAAATAAGAATGTTAAAAGACAAGAATACATAGAAAAATTAAAAGAAATCAGTAATTTAGAAAATAAAACTGAAATAGTGCAAGGAACAATTAATAGTCCAGTAACTCTCCAAGTTGGAGATAATATAGATAAATTACTTACAAGAGAAATTATAATTAAAGATAATGTTATCATAGAAATAAGACAATAATGTAATAATATATATAAATACTAAAAAACAAGGTGAAATGATGATAAAAATAGGACAAATTATTGCAACACATGGTATTGATGGTAAATTGAAAATTTATCCATTAACTGATAATCCTAAGCGTTTTGAAGATTTAGAGTATGTATATTTAGAAAGTAAGGCCGGTTTAGATAAAGTACATATTGAAACTATAAATTATCATAAAAACTGTCTGTTAATTAAATTTAAAGAGATAGATGATGTTGATAAAGCTAAAAATTTGATTAAACTTTATCTAGTTATCTCTGAAGATATGTTAGTATTGCTTCCTGAAGATCAGTTTTTTATTTTTCAAATAATTGGATTAAATGTTTATGAAGATGACAATTTTCTAGGTAGAGTTACTGATGTAATCGAAACCGGTAGCAATGATGTTTATATTGTTAAAAAGGATAAAAAAGAAATTTTAATACCTGCTTTAAAAACAGTTGTAAAGAAAATAGATTTAGAAGAAAAAAGGATGCTGGTAGATTTACCTGAGGGACTCTTAGATTGAAGCAAGTTCTAGAATTCAGGTGGAGATTCTTCTACTCCACCTGAATTCTAGAACTGCAAATGTATGACTTTCGTCAGGTTAAAAGGAGAATTAATTATGGATATAAAGATATTAACAATTTTTCCTGAAATGTTTACAGGTCCTCTGACCACCAGTATAATCAAAAAAGCTAGAGATAAAGAAATTTTAAAGATAAAAGTCATAAATTTTAGAGATTACTCTGAAAACAAGCATAATACAGTAGATGATTATCCTTTTGGTGGTGGAGCAGGAATGCTCCTTAAGCCTGAACCAATAGTTAACGCTTTAGAAAATAATTTAGACTTAGAGAATAATAATCAAGAAATTATCTTGGTAACACCTCAAGGAAAGACATTTAAACAAGAAGATGCAAACCTATTAGCCACAAAGAAGAATTTAACCTTTATTTGTGGCCATTATGAAGGCTTCGATGAACGTATTAGAAGTTATGTTACTAAGGAATATTCATTAGGGGATTTTGTTATGACAGGTGGAGAAATTCCCGCAATGGCGATGGTTGATGCGATTGCCCGTTTAATTCCTGGCGTTATTAAAGAAGAAGATTCTTTTAAAGATGATTCCTTTTTCGGGGGACTCCTAGAATATCCTCAATATACAAGACCTAGGGTTTTTAGAGATATTGAAGTACCTGAAGTTTTGCTTTCTGGTAATCATGAACATATTAGGAAGTGGCGAAGAAAAGAATCTTTAAGAAGAACTTATAAAAGAAGACCTGAACTTTTAATGAATTTTCAATTTACTAAAGAAGATAAAAAATTTTTAGAAGAAATAAAGAAAGAGGAAAAGTAGAATGGGGAGATTGTTTTTAGGATTAGTTCATTATCCTGTACATAATAAAAATAAAGAAGTAATTGTAACCTCTATAACAAACCTAGATATTCATGATATTGCTAGAACTTGTAAAACTTTTAATTTTGAAAAATACTATATTATTCATCCTTTAGAAAATCAACAAAAGATAACAAAGGAAATTATTGATTATTGGCAAACGGGATATGGCGGTGAATATAATCCTGATCGTAAAATGGCTTTAGAAAATGTTACTTTAACGGAAAGCATTGAAAGTGCGAAAGCTGAAATTCTAAATAAATATCCAGGCGAGCTAAAGGTTATTGTAACTGATGCTAAAATATATCACAATTCCATTAATTATAAAGATTTAAGAAATGAAATAGAAAGTACTGATATTAATTATTTAATACTATTTGGGACAGGTTGGGGAATCACAGCAGAAGAAATGGAAAAGGCAGATTTTTGTTTAACTCCTATTTATGGAGTAGGGGAGTATAATCATCTTTCTGTTAGAAGTGCAGTAGCGATAATTATAGATAGACTCTGTGGAGAAAAATGGTGGTAATACTTGTAGCAGCTTTAGTTATATGATATAATTCTCAGTGTTGGAATACAGATGGTCCTCTATCTTAATATAAAAGTAAGGTAAGAACATCTTGTGGGAGGAGGTAGCAAATATGGATATTATTAAAGCAATAGAATCTGAACAGTTAAAGAAAGATGTTCCTGAGTTTAGAGCAGGAGATACTGTTAGAGTAGACGTTAAAGTAGTCGAAGGAACTAGAGAACGTATTCAGGCTTTTGAAGGTGTTGTAATTAAAGTAAAAGGCGCTGGATTAACAGAAACTTTCACTGTACGCCGTGTGGCTTATGGTGTTGCTGTAGAACGTTGTTTCCCTATACACTCTCCACGTGTTGACAAAATAACTGTTTTACGTAGAGGTCGTGTAAGAAGAGCAAAGTTATATTACTTAAGAGAAAGATCTGGTAAAGCAGCTAGAATTAAAGATTTACGTAGATAATCATTAGGGACTGAGTATTCAGTCCCTTTTTGTATAACTTATTTATAGGCGCAAGGAGGAAATATGAAAGCAAAAAAGGAATTGTCATTAAAAGATTTTTTTGAATCAATAGTTATTGCAATTATTTTAGCATTATTAATAAAAACTTTTGTATTTCAATTTTATTACATCCCATCTGGGTCGATGGAACCAACATTACAAATTAATGATAAAATCTTAGTTACCAAATATTCATATAAATTAAGTGAACCAGAGCGAGGAGAAATAATTGTTTTTAAATATCCATACGATAAAAAATTAAGTTATATTAAAAGATTAATAGGACTACCAGGTGAAAAAATAGAGATTAAAGATAGTAAGCTGTATATAAATGATGCTTTAGTAGAAGAATCATATCTACCAGATGGATTATTATTTGAAGACTTTGGACCAACAAATGTACCAAAAGATCAATATTTTATGCTTGGAGATAATCGAAACCATAGTAGCGACAGTAGGGTATGGGGATTTGTCGATAAAGACTTAATAATTGGAAAAGCAAGGTTTACCTATTGGCCTTTAGACAGAATGGGAGGAGTTTACTAATGAACATTCAATGGTTTCCAGGCCATATGGCTAAAACAAGACGCTTAATTACGGAAAACTTAAAATTAGTAGATGTAGTAATTGAAATAGTGGATGCAAGGGTACCGCAAAGTAGTAGAAATCCTTTACTTGAAGAGTTAGTGATAAAAAAACCACGTATAATTATCCTGAATAAGGCAGATTTAGCTGACAATAATATTACAAATGAGTGGGTAAATTACTTTGATCACAAAGGTGAATACAAAGCTTTAAAATGTAATAGTATCGATAGCGGAACTAGTGTTTTAAAAGTACTTCAAAATAATTTATACGATTTGACTCAAGAGAAAAGAGAAAAACAAGCAGCTAAAGGAATTATTAAACAAACTGTACGCACAATGATTGTTGGAATACCAAACGTAGGAAAAAGCACCTTAATAAATAAGATAGCAGGAAGTAAAGTTGCTAAAACAGGTAATAAACCAGGTGTCACAAAAGGAAAACAATGGATAAGAATGGGAAAGGATATTGAATTATTAGATACCCCTGGTATACTATGGCCAAAATTTGAAGATCAAGAAGTTGGCTTTAAATTAGCTATTACAGGAGCAATTAATGATGATGTTTTTGATTTTGAACAGGTAGCTTTAAAATTTATTGGAGAACTGGTTAGTAGATATCCAAGTTTACTTAGTGAACGCTATAAATTATCCCTTGAAGATATAGAAAAGACACCTTTGGAAATCTTAGAAAAAATGGGTAGAAATAGAGGATGTATTAGAAAAGGAAATGAAGTAGATTATTCTAAAATTTGCTCAATCCTGGTTACGGAATTTAGGGATGGTAAAATAGGGAAAATATCATTAGAAAGGCCAGTGAAGGAGTAAATATGGATACAGATAAATTAACTGTACTTGAAATCGAAAAATACATTAATTCTTTCCAGGGGGATATGGAATCTTTATTAAAAGAATTATCCCAAGATAAAAGAAAATCGGTAGGTAAATTAGTGCAAAAACAAAGAAAGAGTTTAGAAAAAGATTTATTAGAAAAAGAAAGATTGAAAAAGTTGTGGAAAATTGAAAAAAGCATATATAGCGGAGATTTCAAAAAAATAGTGGGTATTGATGAAGCAGGTAGGGGTCCTTTAGCTGGTCCGGTAGTAGCTGCTGCAGTCATATTACCTCCTTTTTTTTTGTTAGAAGGGCTAGATGATTCAAAAAAAGTAAGTGAAAAGAAAAGAATCATGTTAGCTGAAGAAATAAAAAATGTAGCAATAGCTTGGTCGGTAGCATTAGTCGATGAAAAAATAATAGATAAACTAAACATTTTAGAAGCTACTAGACATGCTATGAAAACAGCTTTAGATTCCTTAAAGGTTAGTCCAGACTTCGTGTTAGTAGATGGAGAGGCTAATCCTTTAATTACATTACCTCAAAAAGGAATTATTAAAGGTGATCTTAATAGTGCTTCTATTGCAGCAGCATCTATTTTAGCTAAAACATATCGTGATAAATTAATGAAGAATTACGATAAAATATATCCTGAATATGGTTTTAAAGTGCATAAGGGATATGGTACAGCCGTACATTTAGCAGCTTTAAAAAAATATGGACCTTGTCCTATTCATAGAGATTCTTTTGCCCCTGTTATTAAAAGTCTAAAATAACAGGGGTTAATTTTTTTTAATCAGATGAGTATCTTTAATTAATACCCTTGTACTATTGAATATAAACCTAAGTATAAGTTCAGGGTTATAGTAATTATCAAACATAATAATAGCAATAATTAGCTGTTTTTAGTTATAATGTATGTATAGATTTATATAAGTATCATAAGTTTAATTTTTACATAGATAAACTTTAAATCTATATTTGTGTACAATTCAATGGTAGAGAATTAATTTAATTATAAAGTAATTAATATTTTACTCTACTTAGGTAATAACTAATAATAGAAAGGGGGATTAATTGTTAATGGAATATGGAATAGTGGGTATATTATTTATTGGAGGATTAGCTTTTGGAGCTATTGCAGTAGTATTAGCAAGATTGTTACAGAATCATCGACCTTATCCTGATAAATTAACAACGTATGAGTGTGGTATGGAGCCCCAAGGTACAGCATGGGTTGGATTTAGAATTAGTTATTTTTTATACGCTTTAGTTTTTTTAGTATTTGACGTAGAAACTATATTTTTATATCCATGGGCGGTTTCTTTTCAAAAGTTAGGTTTATTTGCAATTGTAGAGATGTGTATTTTCTTGGGTATCTTGATTATTGGTTTTCTATATGCCTGGAAGGAAGGTGCTTTTGAATGGTTGTAAAAAATGATGAATTAATGTCGCAGGAAGAGCTAGAAAAAAAAGGTATTTTGCTTACCACTTTTGATAAGCTTTTTAACTGGGCTAGAGGATGGTCATTATGGCCTTTTCAATTTGGTTTAGCCTGTTGCTCGATAGAAATGATATGTTCGACGCAATCAAGATTTGATATGTCACGGTTTGGTTATGAGGTATTTAGAAACTCACCTCGTCAAGCTGATGTAATGATTGTTGCGGGAACAATTACAAAAAAAATGGCTCCTACAGTTGAAATGCTTTATCATCAAATGCCAGAACCACGTTGGGTAATTGCATTAGGTAATTGTGCAGTAGGAGGAGGTCCTTTTATAGACTCATATGCTACTGTAGCTGGAGCCGATAAAATTATCCCTGTGGATGTATATATTCCAGGCTGTCCTCCAAGGCCAGAGGCTTTGATTGATGGATTACTTAAAATCAAAGAAAAAATAAACAATCCGGATAAAGCAAAGGTGAAAAAAGATGAATAATATTAAAGAATTATTAGAATCATATTCTGAAAAAATTAACTTTCATGAAGAAAAATTAAATGAAATATATTTAAATGAGAGTTCGGATATAACTGAAATAATGAACTATTTAAAAGATAATGGCTATACCTTTTTAGTTGATGTAACAAGTGTTGATTATAAAGAGTATTTTGAAATGATTTATCAATTATTTAGTTTTACTGAAAATATACATTTAACAGTAAAAACTAAATTAAGTCATGAAGATCCACAAATTGATTCAATGACTTCTTTATGGGACACAGCTGATTGGCATGAAAGAGAAGCTTATGACTTAATGGGGATTAAATTTAACAATCATCCTAACTTAGTTAGGATCCTGACTTGGGATGATTTTGAAGGCCACCCTTTAAGAAAAGACTATGAATATGAAAGTAACCGTAAGTAATTAATAAGTTGAGGTGTTATTTGTGAAAACACAAAAATATACGTTAAATCTTGGACCTCAACACCCTAGTACACATGGGGTTTTGAGGGTAGTATTAGAATTAGATGGTGAAATATGTACAGAAGCTACAACTGTTATTGGTTATTTACACAGGGGCATGGAAAAGCTAGCTGAAAAAAGAACTTATGCTCAGTTTATCCCTTATACTGATAGGCTGGATTATCTTGCAGGACTAACTAATGAGCTAGGGTATGTGCAAGCTATTGAAAAGTTAGTAGGAATTGAAGTTCCTGAAAGGGCTGAATATATTAGAGTTATTACTGCAGAATTAATGCGTATGGCTAGCCATCTTCTTGGAGTAGGCGTATTTATTATGGATGTGGGAGCAGTGACGGGAGTATTTTACCCTATGATTGAGCGTGAAAAAATACTAGATCTTTTTAGCATGATTTGCGGAGCAAGGTTAACTTTTAACTATATCCGTATTGGTGGAGTAGCTCAAGATTTGCCAGAAGAATTTTTCCCTGCTGTTAATAAATTTATTGATGAATTTCCAAAGGCTCTTGAACAATATGAGAGATTAGTAAATGATAATGAAATCTTTAAATTAAGAACTAAAAATGTTGGTGTTATTACAGCTGAGGAAGCTATGAGCTATGGATTAAGTGGTCCTTGTTTAAGAGGATCAGGAGTAAATCATGATGTTCGTAAAGTGAACCCATATAGTATTTATGACCGTTTTGACTTTAATATTCCAGTGGGAATTAATGGTGACTGTTATGACCGCTATATAGTAAGAATGGAAGAAGTTAAAGAAAGCTTTAAAATCATCAAGCAAGCATTAAAACAAATGCCAGAAGGACCTACAATGGCAAAGGTACCAAAGATTTTAAAGCCACCAGTAGGGGATGTCTATCATCAAATAGAAAATGCTAAAGGTGTCTACGGTACTTATTTAGTAAGTGATGGAACAGTTAATCCATATAGAACGCATTTTAGAAGACCATCTTATAATAATTTATCTATTTTTGATAAGTTATTTGTAGGTCACAAAATAGCTGATATTGTAGCTATAATTGCCAGCTTTGACTTTGATTTAGGAGAAGTTGACGCCTAAGGTGAAAAGGAGGGGGATAATGTGGATTTTTTTAATAACATATTTGTAATTTTAGCTCAGGGGATCAGAGGATCCTTGGCCACCTTGGGATTTGCACCAAATTGGATTGAAATAAGCATGGGCATAGTTTATACGGGAGTAATAATTGGTATATGTACTGTCGTAGCTTTATTTTATACTGTTTGGGAAAGAAAACTTGCCGGATATATCCAATATAGACCAGGCCCTAACAGACTAGGTCCTAATGGCTGGTTTCAAGGTATAGCAGATGCTATAAAACTATTAACTAAAGAAGATGTTGTACCTTGTAATGCAGATAAAGCTATACATTTATTAGCACCAATCTTAATTTTTGTTCCGACCATATTAGCTTTAGGCGTAATTCCATTTGGTGAAAATATGGCAGCCTTAGATCTTAATTTAGGACTATTTTATTTGATAGCTGTTACTTCATTAACAGTTATACCTATCTTTATGGCTGGCTGGGGATCAAATAATAAATATTCTTTATTAGGGGCTATGCGTGCTGTAGCTCAAATGGTAAGTTATGAAATACCATTAGTTTTTTCGTTATTAGGTGTAATTATTATAACTGGTACTTTGCAAATTTCTGAGATAGTAGAAGCACAATCTAGTATATGGTTTGTTTTTTTACAACCTTTAGGCTTTATTATTTACATAATAGCAGCCACAGCTGAAACGAATCGTGCTCCTTTTGACCTACCAGAAGGTGAAACTGAGTTAACAGCAGGATATCATACTGAGTATTCTGGGATGAAGTTTGCTTTATTCTTTTTAGCTGAGTACTGTAATTTATTTGTAGCTTCATCTTTAGCTGTTTTAGTATTTTTAGGTGGATGGCATGGTCCAATATTACCAGGTTGGATATGGTTTATTATCAAAACTTTCTTAATGATGTCTTTTTTCATTTGGATAAGATGGACTTTTCCAAGAATCAGAATAGACCATTTAATGAATTTAGGTTGGAAAATTTTAGTTCCTCTATCTTTACTTAATATCTTTCTTACTGGAATTGGAATGTATATATATTTAGGAATGGGAGGTTGATAGGGGATGCGTGGTAAAGGACTCTTAAAAGGTTTGGGGGTTACTGGAAAGGCTATTTTTAGTAAACGCGTAACTGAAGAATATCCTGATGTTATGCCAGATATAGCAAGCAGATGGAGAGGTCTTTTTAGATTAGATATAGACAAATGCATTTCTTGTGGTATGTGTGTACGGGCATGTCCAAATGAGGTAATAAAAATTACTACTGAAATGGATGAAAACAAAAAACGCAAACTATCAGGATATGAAATGAATTTAAGTTACTGTTTATGGTGTGGTATGTGTGTAGAAGCCTGCCCTACTCACTGTTTAAGGCATACAAAGGATTTTGAGACAGCAACCTTTTTTAAAGATGAAGTTACTCTAGATTTATTTAACAGGCCGAACCTATCTGCACCTGTTTCTACTTTTGGTCAACCTGATAAGGAGAAAGAAGAAAAGGCAAAAGCAGAAAAGGAGGATGAAAAGTAATGGAATTATTAGTTTTTTGGGCATTATCCTTTGTTATCTTAGGTACAGCAATAGCAGTAGTTTTTCTAGATAATATAATTCACTGTGCTTTATTTTTAATACTTACTTTTATAGGAGTTGCAGGTATTTATTTAACTTTAAGTGCTGATTTTATTGCTATTGTACAAATCTTAGTTTATGCAGGTGCGGTTTCAATTTTGATCGTTTTTAGTATTATGTTAGTTTCTCGAAATGATGGGTCAATGAAAGACACTAATCCTTTAGGAATGTATAAATGGACATCTGGAATTATATCAGCTGCTTTATTTAGTGTTATTTCATTTTTTATTATAAAAACCCCATGGGATATTAACGTGGGTATTGTAACTAATTCAATGGAAAAATTTGCAGAGGTTCTTTTATCTGATTATGTATTATCTTTTGAACTAGCAGCTATTTTACTTTTAGTAGCCTTAGTAGGTGCAATCATTATTGCAAGAGAGGTGAAAGAGTCGTGATTAATTTATATCATTATTTATTATTAAGTGCATTATTATTTTGCATCGGCTTATATGGTGCTTTATCTAAGAAAAATGCCATAGGTATCTTGCTATGTATAGAGCTTATGTTAAATGCTATAAATATTAATCTAGTTGCTTTTACAAAATATCTTACTCCTGGCGATATTACTGGACAGATTTTTGCAATTTTTGTTATTGTTGTAGCAGCTTGTGAGGTAGCAGTTGGTTTAGCATTAATAATTGCAATTTACCGAGATCGTTCTCATATTGAAGTAGAAAAATTAAATTGGCTTAAATGGTAAGGGGTGATATGAAAAATGGTTAATAGTTTTGGGATTGATTATATATGGTTAGTGCCCTTATCTCCTTTAATATCTTTTGTTTTGATTTCATTTTTATTCAAAAGATTAAAAATGCTTAGTGCATTAACATCAGTAATCGGTTTACTTGTTTCTTTTGGTATGACTTTAGACATAATAAGAACTATAGTTACAACGAATTTAATCACTATGAAAAACCCTATTGAAAAGTCTATAACCTGGCTTGATATGAACGGATTATTTATAGAAATGGGAGCTTTAATAGATCCATTAACAGCTGTAATGTTATTTGTAGTAACCTTTATTTCATTATTAGTTGCTATTTACTCTATAGGTTATATGAAAGATGATCCTTATTTTTCAAGATTCTTTGGGTATGTTTCTTTGTTTGTATTTTCAATGTTAGGTTTAGTAATTTCAAATAACTATTTTCAAACATTTGTTTTTTGGGAATTGGTGGGTTTAAGTTCATACCTTTTAATTGGTTTTTATTTTTATAAAGATTCAGCAGCTAAAGCTTGTGATAAAGCCTTTAATACAAATAGGGTAGCAGACTTTGGTTTTATGTTAGGAATTATCCTCTTATTCCTTCATTTTGGTACTTTTAATTTTGGTCAATTAGCAGGTTCTATTGCTTCTTCAACAGATCTTGCGTTTTTAACATTAGCAGCAATTTTAGTTTTTATTGGACCAGTAGGAAAATCTGGACAGTTTCCTTTACATGTATGGCTACCTGATGCAATGGAAGGTCCTACGCCATGTAGTGCTTTAATTCACGCTGCTACTATGGTTGCAGCAGGAGTATATTTATTAGCACGTGGTTTTATCCTTTTTGCTAGTGTAGAACAAGTTATGACTATTATTGCTTATGTAGGTGGATTTACTGCTATTTTTGCGGCAACAATTGCGATAACACAAAGAGATTTAAAAAGAATACTTGCCTATTCAACCTTAAGTCAACTTGGATATATGGTTATGGCCATTGGTATTGGTAGTATGACAGCTGGAATGTTCCACTTAACAACTCATGCTTTCTTTAAAGCTTTAATGTTTTTATGTGCAGGTAGTGTAATTCATGCTATTCACAAACAAGACATTTTTGAAATGGGTGGAATATTTAAAGAAATGAAAATAACCACTATAACTATGGTTATTGGAGGACTTGCAATTGCTGGAATACCGCCTTTTGCTGGTTTTTGGAGTAAAGATGAAATATTATTAGCATGTCAAATTAATGGTTTTCCAGTATTATATGTAGTAGCTTCTTTTACAGCATTTTTAACTGCCTTTTATATGTTTAGAATGATATTTTTAGCATTCTTTGGAGAAAAACGAAGTGAATTTACAGCTCATGAATCTCCACTTTCGATGACTGTTCCTTTAATGATTTTAGCATTTTTCTCTATTGTTGGAGGATTTATAGGAGCTCCTTTTATTGAAAAAGGTTTTGCAAGTTATATCTATGTAAATCATGTACATCACCCTGTACCTAATTATATGATTATGGGTTCATCAACTATTATAGCAACCCTCGGAATTTTGCTAGCATATTTGATGTACATAAAGAAGATTATATCAGCTGATGCAATAGCTACAAGATTTAAACCTATATATAATCTTTTATATAATAAGTACTATATAGATGAGTTTTATGGATGGGTATTTAATAACCTTGTTCTAGGATTTGCAGCATTATGTAATTGGTTAGATAGAAATATTGTGGATGGAACAGCCCATTTTATTGCATGGATTATCCGTACTATAGGTGCAAAAGGACGTTATGTTCATACAGGTAGTTTACAAACTTATGGTTTAGTTATTTTTGCAGCTATAATCGTTATAGTCTTATTTCTGGCAGGTCCAGTAATAGGAGGTGTACAATGAGTTTTCCAATTTTAACAAGCATCTTATTAGCACCTATCATTGGAGTATTATTAATCCTCTTTGTACCAGAAAGAGAAGATAAAATAATAAAAATTATAGCAGCTATTACTACAGGTATATCAGTTATTTTATCTTTAGTTGCTTTTATAGGTTATGATAAAGGATTGGGTGGAATTCAGTTTGTAGAAAATATTCCTTGGGTAGAGGCACTTGGCATTAATTATGCTCTTGGAGTGGATGGGATTAGTTTACCACTGATTCTTTTAACAGCTATTGTAATATTTGCCGGTGTGTTTTCTTCTTGGGATATGCATCATAGAGTAAAAGAATTCTTTGTGTTTTTACTTGCTTTAGTAGCAGGAGTATTTGGTGTGTTTTTAACAACTGATTTATTCTTTTTCTACCTATTTTTTGAAATTGCAGTAATTCCAATGTATATTTTAATTGGAGTTTGGGGTAGTACTCGTAAAGAGTATGCAGCTATGAAATTAACTATTTATTTATTAGTAGGTAGTGCTTTAATGTTAATAGGTATTATTGCTATATACCTCTATAGTGGTTTAATGAGTTTTGATATCTTAACATTAACTAATGTTCAATACGATGCTAGTTTCCAAAAGTTTGCCTTTTTCTTGATGATGATCGGATTTGGATTTTTGGTTCCTATGTGGCCTTTTCATACTTGGTCTCCAGACGGTCACGTTGCAGCACCAACAGCTGTAAGTATGCTGCACGCAGGAGTTTTAATGAAGCTTGGAGGCTATGGATTAATTAGAGTAGGGATTTTCATGTTCCCTGAAGGTGCTCAGTTTTGGTCGCCTGTACTAGCAATGCTTTGTATTATTAACGTAGTTTATGGTGCTTTTGCTGCAATGGCACAAAAAGACTTAAAGTTTGTTATTGGGTATTCAAGCGTTAGTCATATGGGTTATGTTTTATTAGGTATAGCTTCATTAAATACCTTAAGTATTAATGGTGCAGTAGCACAAATGTTTGCTCATGGTATAATGACAGCTTTATTCTTTTCTCTTATCGGTAATATTTATCATAAGGCTCATACTAGAGAAATTAAAGACTTTGGTGGCTTAGCTCATCAAATGCCTAGAGCATCAGTCGCTTTTTTAATTGCGAGTTTAGCTTCATTAGGTTTACCAGGTTTAATTAACTTTATAGCCGAGTATTCAGTATTCGTAGGTACTTATCCAGTTTATAGTGTGTTAGCTGTTTTAGCTATTTCTGGTATAGTTATCACTGCTGTGTATGTATTAAGAGTTTATCGTAATGTATTTAATGGTCCGCGCAATCCAAAATGGGATCATATTAAAGATATTAAGGGTGTAGAGTTATTCCCAGTTGTATTACTTTGTGGAGTATTAATTACTTTAGGTGTCTTTCCATCTTTACTAATGGATTTAATAAACAATGGGGTAGATGCTTTAGTTAAGACTTATTTAGCAGGAATTAAAGTAGGAGGTGGGATACTATAATGGACATTAACTTTTCATTAATTCTACCTGAACTACTTATAGCAGGTTTAGCTTTTTTAATTATGATAATATCACTCTTGGTTCCTAAAGATCAAAAGAAAGGTTTAGGGTATTTATCAGTATTTGGTTTATTAGTTATAACCTTTATTCTTTATAAAATGATCGGAGTAGATGATTCAGTCTTTAATGGGATGCTTATCATTGATCCTTTTGGAACCTATTTTAAAATATTAATAGTGTTGTCATCAGCGCTGACAATTTTACTAGGAACAGAGTATATAACAAAGTTTGTAAATGAAAATTATGGTGAATTTTGCTTTTTAACTTTATTTGCAACTTTAGGCATGATGATCCTAGTATCAGCTGGAGATTTTATAACTCTTTATGTTGCCTTGGAATTAATGACTTTAGCTTTCATTATTTTAGTCGGCTTTGGTAAAAATATTTTTAGGTCTTCAGAGGCGGGTATTAAGTATTTATTATTAAGTGCTTTATCATCAGCTATTCTCTTATATGGGTTAACACTTGTTTATGGTGTAACTAAAACAACTTTTATACACAATATTGTTCATTATGCATTATCTGAAGGAATAAGTAATCCTGCAGTCTTATTAGGTATGGTATTTATTTTAACTGGATTCTTGTTTAAAGTTTCCGCAGTTCCTTTTCATATGTGGACACCAGATGTGTATGAAGGAGCACCAACTCCGATAACCGCTTTATTATCAGTAGCTTCTAAAGGAGCAGCTTTTGGAGTATTTATTAGAGTATTTTTACACGGTTTTACTATTCATGCTCCTTTATGGATGCCAATAATTATAACAATAGCAGTAATTACGATTCTTTTAGGTAACTTTGTGGCAATTCCTCAAACTAATATCAAAAGATTATTAGCTTTTTCAGGGGTTGCACAAGCTGGTTATATTTTACTTGGTTTAGTTGCTTATTCAACCTTTGGGGTAGCTTCTATATTGTTTTATACAATGATGTATGTATTTAGTAATATGGGTGCTTTTGGGGTAATTTTAGCCTTTTCACAAGCTGGTGGTGGAGATGAAATTTCAGATTATAACGGAATGTGGAAAAGGTCTCCTTTTTTAGCAGCAGTTATGCTTATGAGTTTATTATCGCTTGCTGGTATACCACCATTAATTGGTTTTGTAGGTAAGTTTAAATTATTTACAGCTATTATTGCTGCCGGTTATATGTGGCTTGCATTCCTTGCGATAGGAATGAGCATGGTTTCTGTTTATTACTATTTATTAGTAGCAAAGGCTATGTACTTAAATGATCCAAAACCTGAAAATGACACAAAAATCAAGGTACCATTTGGTATGCAGGCTTCACTATTTATTATAATGATCTTAACTTTAGTACTAGGTGTATATCCAACACCTTTAACAAACTTAGCAATCAAAGTTGCTCAAACATTTTTCTAAAAAATAACCCCAGATGGGGTTATTTTTTTATTAAAAAGGAGTATATTTCAAGAATGTAGAATACTAATTATAAATATAATTTATATACCTTTAAGTAGTAATAGTAAAGGGAAAAGGGGGATCTATGTGGATAAAAATTTAAAGTTAGGTGCTTTATCTATCTTAATGGCAGGCTCTTTATGGGGCTTTCTAGGACTTACTTGTAAGACTTTAACTAGCTATGGTTTAACTTCATTTGATGTATCTTTTTTCCGGATATTTGTAGGAGCGTTATTTTTACTTTTGTATATGGTAATAAAAGATATTAAATTACTTAGAATTGATCGCAAAGGATTAATTTTCACTGCTATAGCTGGTCTTGTGAGTCAAAGCCTTGCTAATGGTTTTTATTTTGCTTCCATTGAAAGAACTAGCATTACAACAGCTGTAATTTTACTTTATACAGCCCCTATTTTTACGAATATCATTTCTAAGTTTATATATCAGGAGGTTTTTACTAAATTAAAAGTAGTTGCAGTTATTTTATGTTTTTCAGGAGTGTTTTTAACAGCTACAGGTGGAGACTTAAATACCTTAAAGCTTAATTTTTTAGGATTATTAATCGGTTTAGCTTCTGGTTTAACATTTGGTTTAATGCCAATTTTAAATAAATTTATTTTAGAAAAGTATAATCCTTGGACTATTCTATTTTATAGTTTTTTATGGGGTAGTTTCTTTATATTGTTATTAGCTCGTCCACTTAAAATATTTTCTCTTAATTTAGATTTTAAATTTTGGTTTGCATTAGTATTTTTAGGCTTGGTTTTAGCTGTTATTGGCTATGGATTATATTTAAAAGGTTTAAAGTTTGGCGTAGAACCTTCAAAAGCTACTATTATAAGTACTGTGGAAATTGTAGTATCAGTAATTGTAGCCTACTTTGTATTTAAAGAAAGTATAAATATATATAATATTCTTGGTATTTTAATGGTAGCTGCATCTGTAATTTTAATTCAGGAAAGGAAAATTATAGGGGATAAACAGAAGGTTTTAGCAAAGTAATTAGTAATCCCTCGACTAGGATATACTTATAATAAACACAAAAATAGGATGATTTTATGAAGAAAAGTTTAGGAATGAAAGGTGAGTTAATAGCTATTCAGGAACTTGAAAAAAGAGGTTATAAAATTTTAGCAAGAAACTTTAGTTGTAAAATTGGAGAAATTGACATAATAGCTAAAGAAAATGAAACTTTAGTGTTTATTGAGGTTAGGTCAAGGAATAAGGATGATTTTGGACTACCCCAAGAAACAATTAATTATAAAAAACAATCAAAAGTTAGAAAGGTAGCAGAGTACTTTTTAGTAAAGAATAATCTACAGAATGTAGAGTGTAGATTTGATGCGGTGGGTATAGTTTGGAACACAGAAAAGAAAATAAAGGTTATGTTAAATAAAGATGCATTTTAAATATCTATAAATGATATGCTCTCCTTATAGTAGACAGTTAAAATAATATAACTGTTTTACTATTAGGGAGTTTTATTATTATGGAAATTATTAAATTATATTTACTGGAATTGGTATAACTGTAGCTTAAAGTGGAAATAATTTAAATAAAAACAAAAGGATAATAAAATGAATAATTTATCAAATTGTATTTATTTAAAAAATTCCAGAGTTTATGTTTCGCGCAATAACGATAATTGGTATAGAGTAGTCTTATCATATGATAGTGATCATCCCGAAGCCAATTACTATCTTGCTAAAGAATTAGAAGGTAAGAAAAGGTACAGTAAAGCTTATGAACACTATAAATTAGCTTATGCTGGAGGTTATGCTTCGGCTATATCGGGTTTAAATCGGTTAAAAGAACTTAAGCAACATAAAATTAACCCAGAGCAATCAGATTTAAAACATAACTCTTCCTTAGCCTTGATCTTGTTTTTATTACTACTCTTATTAATTGGAAGCATAATTACTTATTACATATTTAATCCTATTATGCAAAGAGAAAATCTCAAAGTTTTTAATCTTAAAGAAGTAGAACAGGTAGTTAAAGAAAAAGAGGTATTGCTTCATAATATACCGGTGAGAAGGTATTATGCGCCTACGTTATTTGATAATAATGGATATTATGATTTGAAAGTTGCAAATGAAAGTAGTATGCAAGATATTTTAGTAACAGCAGATAAGTTTCTAGAAAGTAAAAAAACAAACCAAGATTTAGAAGAAATATCTGTAGTTTTTTATTATGCGGATACTTTGAGTGAACTAAATAATGAATATGCTATTGCAGAAGTTATTTGGACAAAAGATTATGGAATTAAAGATCTATATCTTTATCCAGACTTTAAAAAAAAACAAATTTAAGTGATCAAAGTAATTATCAAGATTTATATATTATAAAAGAAGACGAAACTAAAGTAGAAAAGATATCAGATCTGATTATGATTGATACCGAAAAGAAAATTTTATCTTATCAAAATGATACTTTAGTAAAATCTTTTCCAGTGGGAGTAGGGCATGAAAAAAGCCAAACTCCTATAGGAACATATAAGATTAAAAACAAAATTTTAAACCCTAAATCATATAGATATAATATTCCAAGTGATTCTTACGGTTCAGCCTGGTTAGGATTAACGATACCGGGTTATGGTATTCATGGAACGAATGAACCTAGTTCAATCGGAAAAAATAAGTCTTTGGGTTGTATAAGAATGCTTAATGAGGATATTTTAGAATTATATAAATATATTAAAACTAATACAAAGGTTATAATATTTACACAGGTTAGATGAACATAAATTAAACCATAATTTCAATCATTTCCCTGGAAATATTTTTAAATTATACATATAAATTGTCAAATTATGCTTTGAATTAAGAGATAAATTAAAAGAAAAATACTCCCTAGGTTAAATTTGTATAAATTAACTTAGGGGGTATTTTAATAAACATTTAATTTAAGAAACATGGAGGTTTTTTTAACTAATCACTTGCCTATCCAAAGCTCTATATTGGATGGCTTCAGCTAAATGCTCGATAGCTATATTTTCTTTATTAGAAAGATCAGAAATAGTACGAGCTACCTTTAAAATACGAATATATGCTCTAGCACTTAAACCGAGATTGTTAAAAGCTTGTTTTAATAATCTTTGCGAACTATCATCTAACTTACAATACATATTAATATCTTCATTAGTCATTTGAGAATTTGTTATAAAATTCTTTTGTTTAAATCTATCTGATTGAATTTCTCTAGCATTTAAAACTCTTTGTTTTATTATTTCTGATGTTTCTTCTTCAGTTTTAGATTGCAAATCATTAAAACTAACTCTTGGAACTTCAATTTGCAAATCTATTCGATCAAGTAAAGGTCCAGATATCTTATTACGGTATTTTTGAACTTGGTAAGGAGTGCATGAGCATTCTTTTAAAGAGTCACCATGATAACCACAAGGGCATGGATTCATAGCTCCAATTAACATAAAGCTAGCGGGATAAGTTAGTTGAGCTGTTGCCCTAGATAAAGTAACTTTTCCTTCTTCTAAGGGTTGTCTTAAAGTTTCTAGAACTTCTTTTGAGTATTCAGGTAATTCATCTAAGAACAGAACCCCATGATGACTTAGACTTATTTCTCCTGGTTTAGGAATTCTACCCCCACCGACAATACTTGATTTAGAAGCTGTATGATGAGGTGCTCTAAAAGATCTTTTGTTAATAATAGGTAAACTTTCGGGTAATAAACCAGAAATACTATATATTTTAGTAACTTCTAGACTTTCATTAATTGAAAGTGAAGGTAAAATACCAGGCAGACAACGAGCTAACATAGTTTTTCCGGATCCCGGGGGACCAGACATAACAATATTATGATTTCCAGCTGCTGCTATTTCAAGGGCTCTTTTAGCTTCTTTTTGGGATTTAATATTTTGAAAATTATACTCACATTCTAAATTTTTATTTAGTATATTTTTTAAATTAAATCCTGATACAGCGCTCATACTTTCTTGATTATTAAGAAACTCCACCACCTCTTTTAGTGATGAAAAACCATATGTGCAGGATCCTCCTATAGAAGCTTCGATACTATTTTCTGTTGGAACTATAAATTTGCAATCTAGCGAAGAAATATGTAAGGACATAGGAAGAATTCCTTTTACTTTTCTTAAATATCCATCAAGGCCTAGTTCACCTACGGCAATTAGCTTCATAGTACTTGAAATACTCAATTGATTTGTTGCTACTAATATTGCTAAAGCAATTGGTAAATCAAAGATTGGCCCTTCTTTTCTAATATGGGCAGGAGCTAAATTAACAACAATTCGTCTAGGTGGAAAGTTAAAACCAGAATTTTTTATAGCTGTTCTAACTCTTTCTTTACTTTCTTTAACAGCAGTATCTGGTAATCCAACAATTTCCCAGGCTGGTAATCCTCCTGAAACATCAACTTCAATCTCAATATTGAAAACCTCTAAGCCTATAAAACTACAACTTTTTATTTTAGCTAGCATAAAAACCTCCTAATAATAGACGTAGTAATAACTAAAAAAATGTTTATCTCTTATTTATTATTAACAACTAAATATTTTAGCTATCATTTTTTTATTAGGAGGCTTCTATTAGTCGAATTGTTAAAGAAAGTTTAAACATGGATTAAATTGCTTAAAGGCTTTTTATTGTTTTTATAGAATGTATTTTTAAACTAAAGTAATAACATAATAACAAAGGAGAGTCTAATTGTGGCGATAAAGCTAATATTTGAAGAAGAACGAGTAAAAACAATAAAAAGGGAAATTAGTAAACTTGATACTAAGCAATTATATTTTTTAGAACATTTTTTAAATAAAGAAAAGAAAGTAAGAAAAGAAAATATTTTCAAAGAATGGATGGATACTTTAGATAACATTTTGGAAAACAAGGAATACCAGAGGAATAATTTAGGATAAAAAATTGCATATTATACATAATATAAGTACTTAAACTTTATATTTATGGCACAAACTAGTAGTAAATAATGTTTGTGTCCTTTTTTTAGCTATTCTCTAAAAACACGAAAAATGATTTAAAGTTGAAAACCATAATTTTCATGTATATAATTATTAAATTAAGGAGTAGTTTAATGAATAAAGATTTTGTGTACTGGTCAATGTTACAAAAAATATGGGGAATTAAAGCTAGCAAGATATTATTGAATATTATGCTACAGGTTAGTGGTTATGATTTTTGGCATTTTGATAATAAAACAATAAAAAACTACCTACCCAATTTAGATTCTAGCATGGTTCAATTATTTATAACGGAAAGAAAGAAGATGTCTTTTCAAGAAGAATATGAAAAGCTGATGAAACTAAACATAAAAATAATTTCTTTTACCTGTGATAATTACCCGAGTAATTTAAAAAACATACATTCACCACCACCTTTGTTATATATACGAGGTAATTTAGTTGAAAAGAATTTATCTATAGCAATGGTTGGTGCAAGAAAAGCAACTGCTTACGGTAGAAAGGTTGCTAAACAAATAGCTAGTGATTTAAGCAGTGAAAATGTACAAATAATTAGTGGTTTAGCCAGAGGGATAGATACATGCTCCCATGAAGGAGCACTTCTAGGTGATGGGGGTACAATTGCAGTGTTAGGAAGTGGACTAGATGTTATTTATCCTAGAGAAAATGAACTTTTATTCAATAATATATTAAAAAGTGGAAATGGTGCTATTATTTCAGAATTTCCACTAGGAACTCAACCTTTAAGGTATCATTTCCCGATGAGAAATAGAATAATTAGTGGAATTTCTCATGGAGTCATTGTTGTCGAAGCCTCAGAAAAAAGTGGTTCTTTGATAACTACTGAATATGGATTAGAACAGGGAAAGGATATCTTTGCTATACCAGGTCCAATAAACAGCTCTGTATCTAAGGGGTGTCATAAATTGTTAAAAGAGGGAGCAAAACTTGTCGACTCCAAATTAGATGTATTAGAAGAATATGGGCAGTTGTGTTTATTTAATTTAAATTCTCAAATGAAAAATGCAGGATTAAGCACTCTCGAAAATGAAATAGTTACATGTATAAAATCATTACCTTTAACTATGGAAGAAATTTCGGAAATTACTAACATACCTTTAAAAAATTTAATTCCAACAATAAGTATTTTAGAGATTAATGGAGTTATACAACAAATAGCTGGTAGAAAATTCATTAGTATAAATTGAGGTGATTTGAGTGAGTAAAACATTGGTAATTGTAGAATCACCGGCTAAAGCAAAAACTATTGGAAAGTTTTTAGGGAAAAACTACATAGTTAAAGCATCCCTAGGTCATATTCGTGATTTGCCTAAAAGCCAATTTGGGGTTGATGTTGAAAATGACTTTGAGGTGAAATATATAACAATAAGGGGTAAAGGTGAGATATTACAGGAACTGAGAAGTGCTACAAAAAAGGCAAGTAAAATTTTATTAGCTCCTGACCCTGATAGAGAGGGAGAAGCTATTGCCTGGCATTTATTACATAGTTTAAAGTTAGAACAAAATGAAAAGTGTAGGATTCAGTTTAATGAAATTACAAAAGATGCAATTAAAGAGGCGGTAAAAAAACCACGCCAAATTGAGATGAGTAGGGTAGAATCACAGCAAGCCCGTAGAGTCTTAGATCGTCTAGTTGGTTATAATTTAAGTCCTTTGTTATGGAGAAAAGTAAAAAAAGGTTTAAGTGCAGGTCGCGTGCAATCAGTTGCAGTAAGATTAATTTGTGAGCGGGAAGAAGAAATTACTGATTTTGTGCCTGAAGAATATTGGTCCTTAGAAGCATATTTTAACATAACAAAAGATAATACTATAAAAGCTAAGCTTAGTAAAAAACTAGGTAAAAAAATTGAAATAAAAAATGAAGAAGAAATGAATATCATTTTGAAAGAAATAAAAGACTCTAAATATATTGTTGAAGACGTTAAAAAGAAATTAAAAAATAGAAAACCAGTACCTCCTTTTATCACGAGTAATTTACAACAAGAAGCTTATCGTAAACTTAATTTCACAGCTAAAAAGACAATGCGGGTAGCCCAAGAATTATATGAAGGTATTGAAGTAGGAAAAGAAGGGGCTGTAGGTTTAATTACCTATCTTAGATCTGACTCAGTTAGAGTTTCAGAAAGTGCTCAAAAAGAAGCAGCTGAGTATATAGAACAAAAGTACGGACCCAAATATACACCAGAAAAGCCACCTATTTACAAAACTAAAAGTAAAGCTCAAGATGCCCATGAGGCTATTAGGCCTACTTCTGTTTTAAGAGAACCTAGTGAAATAAAAGGCTTTTTAAGTAGAGATCAGTTTAAACTTTATGACTTGATATGGAAGCGTTTTATTGCCAGTCAAATGACGGAGGCTCTAATAGAACAAACTTCAGTAATTATTAATGCTGATCAGTACGAATTCCGGGCTTCAGGATCAGTAATTGTTTTTAAAGGGTTTATGGAAATATATATTGAATCCGAAGATGAAAAACAGGAAAAGGAAGAGCCTTTAGCATCAATTGATACTGGACAACAATTAAAACTACATCAACTTGATCCAAAACAACATTTTACACAACCAGTTGCTAGATTTTCAGAAGCTACATTAATTAAGACTTTAGAGGAAAAAGGAATTGGTAGACCTAGTACTTATGCGCCAATATTAAGCACTATTCTTTCACGGGGGTATGTTGTAAAGGAAGAAAAACAATTTTATCCTACTGAGTTAGGTATAGTTGTAATTAACCTTTTAAAAGAATATTTTAAAGATATAATAAACACAGAATTCACAGCTAATTTAGAGGAAAATTTAGATAAAGTAGAAGAAGGTAATATTTATTGGAAAGATGTATTGAGGGATTTTTACGAACCCTTTAGCAAACGTTTAGAAGTAGCTGAAAATGCAATTAGTAAGATTGAAATCAGAGATGAAGTTTCAGAAGAAGTTTGTGATAAATGTGGTAGTAATTTTGTAATCAAGTTTGGAAGATATGGAAAGTTTTTAGCATGCCCAAGTTTTCCTGATTGTAGAAATACTAAACCTTTACTTGAAGAAATCGGAACTATTTGCCCTCTTTGTAAAAAAGGACAGGTTGTAATTAGGAGAAGTAAAAAAGGAAGAAAGTTTTTTGGGTGTAGTGATTATCCTGAATGTGAATTTATTAGCTGGGACAAACCAACAGAAGATATTTGTCCAAACTGTAACAATTATTTAGTGGAAAGAGAAAATAAACAAGGTAAGAGAAGGCTATGCAGTAATAAAGAGTGCAACTATGAGCATAAAATAAATAAGGAGGAGCAAAATTAATGGACAAAGGCATAAATGTAATCGGGGCAGGCCTTGCTGGATGTGAGGCTGCATGGCAAATTGCACAAAGGGGCATAAAGGTAAATTTATATGAAATGCGTCCTAATAAAACAACAGCCGCTCATAAAACACCATATTTTGCTGAATTGATTTGTAGTAACTCGTTAAGAGGTGCAGGACTAGAAAATGCCGTGGGCTTGTTAAAAGAAGAACTGAGGCAGTGTGATTCTGTTTTTATGCAGTGTGCTGACCTACATCGGATACCTGCAGGAGGAGCATTAGCTGTAGATAGAGAAGGTTTTGCAAAATGTATGACTGAAAAACTCTCTAGTCACCCCTTAGTAACTATAATTCATGAGGAAATAACAAAAATTGATAGTAATAGGGTAAATATCATTGCTACAGGTCCTCTTACAGAGGGTCTTTTAGTAGAAACTATAAAAGAAATTACAGGAGAAGATTATTTTTATTTTTATGATGCAGCTGCACCAATTTTAACCACTGAATCAATAGATACTACTAAAGCATTTTGGGCTTCTAGATATGATAAGGGAGAAGCTGATTATTTAAATTGTCCTATGAATGAAGATGAATATAGAAATTTTTACAAAGCATTAGTTAGTGCAGAAGTTCATCCTATTAAAAAGTTTGAAAAGGAAGTTTTTTTTGAAGGATGTATGCCTGTAGAGGTAATGGCAAAAAGAGGAGAAAAGACACTTTTATTTGGACCTTTAAAACCAGTAGGGCTAACAGATCCAAGGACAGGCAAACAGCCTTATGCTGTGGTGCAATTAAGAAAGGATAACAAAGATGGAAGTCTTCTTAATATAGTAGGTTTTCAAACTCACTTAAAATGGGGAGAACAAAAACAAGTATTAAGTTTGATTCCCGGATTAGAAAATGCAGAAATTGTTCGTTATGGGGTTATGCATCGAAATACTTTTATTAATTCCCCTAAAACTTTAGATGAAACTGGACAAGTTAAAAAAAGCCAAAACATTTATTTTGCAGGTCAAATTACTGGTGTGGAAGGGTATGTTGAATCAGCTACCTCCGGTTTAGTTGCAGGAATAAATGCTTGCAGAATGATGGAAAACAAAGCAAAGTTAATTTTCCCAAAAGATACAGCAATTGGGGGCTTAATGAGTTATATTGTAAATGCAAATAGCAAAAACTTTCAACCTATGAATATTAATTTTGGCCTACTACCTCCTTTAGAGAAAAAAATTAAAAATAAAAAAGAAAAGAATGTATTAATATCAAGTAGAGCATTAGAATCATTACATAATTTTAAAATAGAAGAATTTTAAAATAAGTCGAAAAAATGAAAGCTAACTTGATTAAGGAGGATATTTATGATTCATGCTACAACCATAGTCGCTATTAAAAAAGATGGAAAAGTTGCAATTGCTGGAGATGGACAAGTAACCTTTGGACAAAATACTATTATGAAACATCAAGCCAAAAAGGTTAGAAAATTGTACAATGGTAAAATACTAGCTGGTTTTGCAGGTTCTGTTGCTGATGCATTTACCTTATTCGAAAAGTTTGAGGGAAAACTTCAAGAAAATAGTGGAAAACTTGTAAAAGCATCCGTAGAACTAGCTAAAGAATGGCGTTCTGATAGGGTGCTAAAAAAATTAGAAGCAATGTTAATTGTTGCAGATAACGATAATATGTTAGTATTATCTGGTAATGGTGAAGTAATAGAACCTGATGATGGTGTTATTGCGATAGGGTCAGGTGGATCGTTTGCTTTATCGGCAGCTAAAGCATTAAAAGATAATACAGATCTTTCAGTAGAAGAAATAGCTAAAAAATCCATGGAAATTGCTGCAAATATTTGTGTCTATACTAACCATAATATAACTGTAGAAACTTTATAAGGAGGAATTGACTTGAATAATCTTACTCCTAGACAAATTACAGAAGAATTAGATAAATATATAGTAGGTCAAGGTGAAGCTAAAAAATGTGTTGCTATAGCTTTAAGAAATAGGTATAGACGTATGAATTTACCTGAAGAAATTAAAGATGAAATAAGACCTAAAAATATAATCATGATAGGCCCAACAGGTGTTGGTAAAACAGAGATAGCCAGGAGACTAGCTAAATTAGTAAACGCCCCATTTATTAAGGTAGAGGCGACAAAGTTTACAGAGGTTGGATATGTAGGTCGTGATGTAGAATCCATGGTTAGAGACTTAGTAGAAGAGTCTATGAGAATTGTTAAACAAGAAAAATTTACGAGTGTGGCAGAAGAAGCTAAAAAATTAGCAGAAGAGAGAATAATAGACATATTAGCCCCAAAGGCAAAAAAACAATCTAAAATTACTAATCCACTAGAAGCCTTTTTTGGAAAAGGATTTAATGAAGAGGATACTGAAAAAGAACCAGAAGAAAAGAATTTGCAAGAAGAAAAAAGATTGATAATAAAAGAAAAACTTCGTAGATTTGAATTAGAAGATGATATCATAGAGATAGAAGTAGAAGAAAACAATTCAACGATGTTAGATATGTTTTCAAATCTGGGTATGGAAGAATCAGGAGTTAATTTTGGTGATATGCTTTCAGGAGTATTGCCTACTAAAACGAAAAAAAGAAAGGTTAAGATTAGCCAAGCACGAAATATTTTAGCTCAAGTTGAAGCCCAAAATTTAATTGATATAGAGGAAGTAAAGCAAATTGCAATAGAAAGAGCAGAACAATCAGGAATAATATTTTTAGATGAAATAGATAAAATTGCGACCACTGATAAAAACTCAGGTGCAGATGTATCAAGAGGTGGAGTTCAGAGGGATATTCTTCCGATAGTGGAGGGGAGCACTGTTACCACAAAGAATGGAATTATAAAAACCGACCACATTCTATTTATTGCAGCTGGTGCTTTCCATTTAGTGAAGCCGTCAGATTTAATTCCTGAACTTCAAGGTAGATTTCCAATTAGAGTAGAACTTCAAAGTTTAACTCGTACTGATTTTGAAAGAATACTTAAAGAGCCAAAGCAATCTTTATTAAAACAATATCAAAGATTATTGGAAACAGAAGGACTAAACTTAGAATTTACTGAAAATGCTATTGCTGAAATCGCTGATATTGCTTATACTGTAAACGATAATACTGATAATATCGGAGCAAGAAGGCTTTATACCATACTTGAAAAGATATTAGAAGAAATATCCTTTTTAGCACCTGAAATGGATACAAAAGATTTAATTATTGATAAAGATTATGTACAAGATAAACTAAGAAATATTGTAGAAAATAGAGACTTAAGTCGGTACATACTTTAATAAAACATATTTGAAAGGAGGATCAGGTATGAAAACACTCCTAGAAAAAACCCGTTCCTTAAATAGGTTATTACAGAAAACAGCTACAAACCCAGTTAACTTTAATGAAATATCTAGAGTTTTAAGTAATATGATAGAGTGCAACACATATATCGTAGGAAGAAAAGGTAGAATACTAGGTTATTCATTTGCTGGAGAAGGAGATTTTCAATGTGAAACTGTTGAGGAAATAATCAACGAAAACGAAAGATTTCCTGAAGATTACAATGAAAATTTACTTAAGGTTACGCAAACTGAAGCAAATATAAAAAATGAAAAAAACAATTGTGTCTTTACTGAATCTATGGCTTGTCATTTCGGTGGAAAAATTTCTACTATTGTTCCAATCATGGGTGGAGGAGAAAGACAAGGTACACTTCTTTTGGCTAAATTTAACATTGAATTTAATGAATCTGATTTAATTTTAGCTGAATATGGCGCTACAGTTGTAGGGATGGAAATCTTAAGAGCAAAAACTGAGAAAATTGAAGAAGAAGCAAGAAAAAAAGCAGCGGTTCAAATTGCAATAGGTACACTTTCATATTCAGAACTTGAGGCTATTGAACATATATTTGAAGAATTAGATGGATCAGAAGGTTTATTAGTCGCTAGTAAAATTGCTGATCGAGTAGGAATTACTCGCTCTGTAATAGTTAACGCATTAAGAAAGTTTGAAAGTGCAGGGGTTATTGAATCTAAGTCCTTGGGTATGAAAGGAACTTATATTAGAGTATTAAACGAAAATCTACTAGACGAATTAGAAAAATTAAAAAACTAAAAATTTGTAGAGATAATAAAATATTTTCTTAAAGAAATGAAATATTTTGCTATAAAATGTTGATTAATTTTTATTCATGTGCTAAAATAACAAATGGTGTAATACACACGTCGTTGGACTTGCTTTACGGTGCCTAATGTAGGTGTAAAGTAGGATTGAAAATGACGGAGGAAAATAACCGAAAAGGAAGGAGGTGCTGAATATGCCAGTTGTTTCTATGAAACAATTACTTGAAGCAGGTGTGCATTTTGGGCATCAAACTAGACGTTGGAATCCTAAAATGGCTCCATATATTTTTACGGAGCGTAATGGTATCTACATAATTGATTTACAAAAAACTGTAAAGAAAGTTGTAGAAGCTTATGAATTCGTAAGAGAAGTAGCACTAGAAGGAAAACCAGTTCTTTTTGTTGGTACTAAAAAACAAGCTCAAGAAACTGTAAAAGAAGAGGCAATTAGATGTAATCAATATTTCGTAAATGAAAGATGGTTAGGTGGTATGCTTACTAACTATCAAACAATTAAGAAAAGAATTGATCGTCTTTTTCAACTTGAAAAAATGCAAGAGGATGGCACAATGGCTGTGTTACCTAAAAAAGAGGTATCACAATTATTAGCTGAACAAGATCGTCTTGAAAGATTTTTAGGTGGAATTAAAAATATGCCTGGAGTTCCTGGAGCAATGTTTGTTATTGACCCAAGAAAAGAAAGAATTGCTATACAAGAGGCAAAAAAACTTGGTATACCTGTTGTAGCTATAGTTGATACTAACTGTGATCCTGATGAAGTTGATTATGTTATCCCTGGTAACGATGATGCTATCAGAGCGGTTAAACTATTAACTTCTGTTGTTGCAAACGCAGTTTTAGAAGCTAATCAAGGTGATACTACTTCTGAAGAATAATAATAAATTAACAAATAGGGGGTAGCCAGTTGGGAAGTAGGTTCCCATATTGGTTATCCTTTTTTAATTTAAATGAATTTTAAGTTGATTTTTTGGAATAACTAGACATATAAATATATGGGAGGTTTATTAATGACTATTAGTGCTGCAATGGTTAAAGAATTAAGAGAAAAATCTGGTGCAGGAATGATGGATTGCAAAAAGGCTCTTATAGAAACAAATGGAGATATTGAAAAAGCTGGCGAATATTTAAGAGAAAAAGGATTAGCTGCTGCTGCAAAAAAATCAGGTAGAATTGCTGCAGAAGGAGCAGTTACATCATATATACATATGGGTGGGAAAATTGGAGTTCTTTTAGAAGTAAACTGTGAAACAGATTTTGTTGCTAAAACAGAGAAGTTCCAAGACTTCACTAAGAACATAGCTATGCAAATAGCAGCAACTAAGCCTGAGTATATAGCAAAAGAAGAAGTTCCAGAAGAAGTTATTACAAAAGAAAAAGAAATTTTAAAAGCGCAAGCTATCAATGAAGGTAAAAATGAAAAATTTGTAGAAAAAATCGTTGAAGGTAGAGTAGAAAAAATATATAAAGATCTTTGTTTATTAGAGCAACCATATATTAAAGATACAGATAAAACTATAGCTCAATTCCTATCTACAACTGTTGCTGAAATAGGCGAAAATATTGTTTTACGTCGTTTTGTGCGTTTTGAATTAGGAGAAGGAATTGAAAAGAAACAAGAAGACTTTGCTTCTGAGGTTATGGCTGAAATTAATAAAAATTAATTAAGGAGAACACGGTGTGTTCTCTTTTTTAAAAAGAAATGATACATTATTAAGAGGATTTAATTAAATTTTGTAGAAATTATAAGGATTGGGGGAATAAGTTTTGTCACAACAACCCAAATATAAAAGAGTAATTGTAAAATTAAGCGGTGAGGCTTTAGCTGGAGATTTAGGTTCTGGAATTGACCAAGGAGTATTAAATAGTCTTGCTTCTCAAATTGCTGAAGTTATAAGTATTGGAGTAGAAGTTGCTGTCGTAGTAGGTGGAGGTAATATCTGGAGAGGTGTAGCAGGAAGCTCTAAAGGTATGGACAGAACAACTGCTGACTATATGGGGATGCTTGCAACCGTTATAAATTCATTAGCATTACAAGATGCTTTAGAAGATAAAAACATCGATACTAGAGTGCAAACCGCTATTGAAATGCGTCAAATAGCAGAGCCTTACATACGTAGAAGAGCAGTACGCCATTTAGAAAAAGGTAGAGTTGTTATATTTGCTGCAGGAACGGGTAATCCGTATTTTTCCACTGATACAACTGCTGCTTTAAGGGCTGCTGAAATTGAAGCAGAAGTTATATTAATGGCAAAAAAAGTAGATGGGGTTTATGATGCAGACCCAGTAGTAAATCCAAAAGCTCAACGATACACTGATTTAAGTTATATTGATGTACTGAATAAAAGATTGGGTGTAATGGATTCCACAGCTACTTCTTTGTGTATGGATAACAATATACCATTAATAGTTTTTACTTTAAATGAGCCAAGTAATATTAAAAAGGTAGTTTTAGGTGAAACCATCGGTACTTATGTGGGGAGGAAAAAAGATGATTAATGAATTAATTAAAGATGCCGAGCAAAGAATGGTTAAAACTAATGATGTTTTAAAAAAGGATTATGCAAGTTTGCGTGCAGGTAGAGCTACTCCATCTCTATTAGATAATGTCCAAGTAGAGTATTATGGTTCTATGACTCCATTAAACCAAGTTGCAAATATCCAAACCCCAGAGGCGAGACTTTTAATTATCCAGCCTTGGGATAAAACTATTATTGCTGATATTGAAAAAGCTATTATGAAGTCAGAATTAGGTCTAACTCCTAATAACGATGGTATTGTTATTAGACTACCTATTCCTCAACTTACTCAGGAAAGAAGACTTGAAATAGTAAAACAAGTTAAGAAAAAGGCTGAAGAAGCTAAAGTTGGTATAAGAAATATTAGAAGAGATGTTAATGATCAAATTAAAGCTTTAGAAAAAGATAAAGAAGTATCTGAAGATGAAGCAAAAAAATCACAAGATAATGTTCAAAAAATTACAGATAAATTTATTAAAGATATAGATGAAATAGCAAGTATTAAAGAAAAAGAAATAGTAGAATTATAAAATATGATTGAGACAGCTGTTTTAGCTTTAACATTTAAAGAAGCGCAGGAAATAATTAATCATAATGGGTATAAAATAGGAAAAATATCTTATTTAAACGAACCTTCTGAAGTAATGAGAGTTATTAGAGTGAAAAAGGTAGATGCAAAAATTCTGGATATCCTTATTGCATATCATTAAATGAGTAAAATTATGAACATAAACCCCCACTACACATTAGGGGGTTTTCTTACTACATGAAGGCATGGAGGTAGTTATGAGATTTTTTGGATTCGGTAGTGATACAAAAAAGGAACAAATATTGGAAAAGGAAATACCACAGCATATAGCTATTATTATGGATGGGAATGGCAGATGGGCTAGAAATAAAGGATTACCGAGATCTGCAGGCCATAGAGCAGGAGTAGAGGCATTAAAAGGTATTGTGAGATTCTGTTTAGATATAAATGTTAAATATTTAACTGTATATGCTTTTTCGACAGAAAATTGGAAAAGACCACAAGACGAAATAAAAGCATTAATGAATTTAATTATTGAGTATATTAAAAATGAAATCAAAACCTTGAAAAAAAATGGTGTTAAAATAAATCCCATAGGAGATATTAGTGGATTAGAGTCGAAAATTCAAGAAAGCATCCAATACGCATTTGATGAGACTAAAGAAAATGATAAGTTAATTCTAAATGTAGCATTAAATTACGGTGGTAGAGCAGAAATAACGAAAGTAATTAAAGAAATAGCGCTTGATGTTAAAAATGATGATTTATTAGTAAATGATATAGATGAAAAGTTAATAGAGCAATATTTATATACTAAAAATCAACCAGATCCTGACCTTATTATCAGACCTTCTGGTGAAATGAGAATAAGTAACTTTTTACTATGGCAATTAGCTTATTCTGAAATATGGGTTACAAATATTATGTGGCCTGATTTTAAACCTAAGGATTTAACGCAGGCAATTAATGATTATCAAAATAGAACTAGACGATATGGAGCAGTAAAATAAAAAAGTGTGGTGTAAAATTTGCTAATAAGAATAGGTAGCGCATTAATAGGTATTCCTGTTTTTATCATGTTTTTATATTTGGGTAATATTTATCTTGCAGGTTTCATTTTTGCTTTAATTATTTTAGGATCTTTTGAATTTAAACGTTTAATAGGGAATAGTTGTAATACTCTAGATATTTCGTCAGTACTTATAGGTGAGCTGATTTTTATACTTGGGATTTTATACAATTGGCAAAATTGGTTATCCTTAGGTATAGGGGTAACCTTTTTAAGCAGCTTATTAATAATGCTTAAGAATTATCCTAAGGTTAAAATTAATGTTATTTCATTAAACTTGTTAAACTTATTATATGTTGGTTGGACTTTAGTACATATTTTACTGATAAGAAATTTACATCAAGGTTTTTTATTATTACTTCTATTATTTATAATAATCTGGGCTACAGACACCGGGGCTTATTTTACAGGTCGTTTTTTAGGCAAAAACAAGTTAGCTCCTCAAATAAGTCCTAAGAAAACTATTGAAGGCGCTATAGGTGGTTTAATTTCAAGTGTTATTTGTGCTATTATATTTGTGAGTTTTTATAAAATTATTCCGGTACCATTTGTTATTTTAATAGCAATAATTATCTCTACTATGGGACAAATAGGAGACTTAATTGAAAGTTCCTTTAAACGGTTTGTAGGTATAAAGGACTCAGGAAACATAATACCGGGTCATGGTGGTATATTAGATAGATTTGATAGTACTATTACTACTGCACCTATATTATATTATATATTAATATTACTACATAATTGGGGTGGGTATTTTGGATAATGACATTACAAGATATCTAAAGATACTCTTGCCAATTACAATTGGTGTCATTGGACTATTAGGATTTTACTTAATTATTTATTATATATTTCCAGTAGCTGTTGATATTGTTTATGTAATTTTGGGAGCTCTAAGCCCTTTTATTTTGGCTGTTATTTTAGCTATATTAGTCGATCCTATTGTGAAGTTTTTTGTGCTTAAAATTAAATTGCCTAGAAGTTTGTCAGTGATTATATCATTAATGCTGATCTTTGGAATAATAATATTGTTATTAATCATGCTTTCATCACATTTAATAATTGAATTGAAAGAGTTATCTGATGTACTATCCAATTTAAGTAATGATTTCATGAATTTAGGATGGAAAATTGTTCAAGATGTAAGAGCTTTTATATCCAATAATCCCTTACCTGTTGATGTCAGAAAGGCAATTGAAGAAAATATTTCTGGGATTATTGAATCTGTAAAGAGCTTTTTAGGGGCAAGCTCTGAATGGTTGATTAGTTTTTTAGCTAAATTACCGATAATTATTACTATTGCACTAGTTTCATTTGTAGCAACTTATTTTATTAGTAAGGATAAAGATAATATATATAATTTTTTTATCAAAATGATACCCATAGAATGGATTAAACCTTTAAATAAAATTATAGGAACAATGACTTCAGCTTTATTTGGTTTTCTACGTGCACAGGCCATTTTAATTTCGGTTACTACTATTTTGACAATAATAGGATTATCCATTCTAGGTTTAGATTATTCATTTAGTGTGGGAGTGCTTACAGGTATTTTTGATTTAATTCCAATTTTAGGACCAGGAGCTATTTTTATACCGTGGGCGATTTGGAATCTTATCGTAGGTAAGACTAAATTTGCGATAGCATTAATAATTTTGTATGCCATCATAGTTATCATAAGGCAAATGATTGAACCTAAAGTTTTATCTCATAGTATAGGATTACACCCTCTTGCTACTTTAATGGCAATTTTTATTGGTTTAAGACTATTAGGGGTAATCGGCCTCTTTGTTGGACCTATTATCTTACTATTAATAAAGACATTTATAGAGATTAATCAAAAAGGAGAAATATAAGTGGTTAAAAATATTGCTTTATTAGGGAGTACTGGTTCTATTGGAGTTCAAACTTTAGAAGTAATAGATGAACATAAAGATGACTTTATAGTTAAAATTATTTCAGGTCATAAAAATGTGCAAAGACTATTAGAACAAGCCCTTAAATATAAGCCGGAATACGTAATAGTAACGCATGAAAAAAGTTATGAAATCTTAAAAAAAGAATTATCTACCTTTCCTATAAAGGTTATATTAGGAGAAAAGGAAATCGCAAAAGTTTATCAAGAAGTTAATTTAGATTTAGTAATAGGAGCAATTTCTGGTGCAGCAGGAATTCCTTCAGTGTTGGCTGCACTTGAACTAGGTATAGATGTTGCGTTAGCTAATAAAGAAACAATTGTCGTAGCTGGAAATATTGTTAAAAGGATACAAAAGAAAACCGGAGCTAAAATTATCCCTGTTGATAGTGAACATTCTGCTATTTTTCAATGTTTGACAGGGCATGAGAAGGCTGTTAGTGGCTTATTAATTACTGCTTCTGGAGGTCCATTTAGGAATTTATCTCCAGATGAATTACATAAAGTAACTCCAGAAATGGCTTTAAATCATCCTACGTGGAGTATGGGAAACAAGATAACCATTGATTCTGCTACTTTAATGAATAAAGGATTAGAAATAATTGAAGCGCATTTTTTATTTAATGTAGCATATGAAAATATTAATGCTATAATTCACCCACAAAGCATAGTTCATTCTATGGTTCTATATGGTGATGGATCGGTATTGGCTCATTTGGGTCTACCAGATATGAGGGTTCCTATTCAATATGCGTTAACCTATCCAGAACGTAAGAATAATTCTTTTCCAAAATTAGATTTATTAAAGATAAAAGAATTAGAATTTCTAAAACCAGATACAGAAAAATTTCCTTGTTTAAATTTAGCATATAGAGCAGGTAAAATAGGCTATACTATGCCTGCAGTGTTAAATGCAGCAAATGAAATAGCCGTAGAATTATTTATGCAAAAAGATATTGGATTTATGGATATTCCAAAGTTGGTAGAAGAAGTAATGCAAAAACATGAAATAGTCAAAGAATTTGATTTTAAAGATTTATTAGAAGTTGATAAATGGGCTAGAATAGAATGCAAAAAAATTAAAGATAGGATGTGATATTTTGCAAACAGCGATTTATGCTATTTTGATTTTTAGTTTACTTATCTTTATTCATGAGTTTGGTCATTTCTTTGTAGCTAAACTTGTTGGAGTAAGGGTAGAAGAATTTAGTATAGGAATGGGACCTAAAGCTCTTGCTTTTAAAAAAGGTGATACACAGTATTCTGTACGTCTACTTCCAATAGGTGGATATGTGAAAATGACTGGTGAAACAGGTGAAGATGAGGAGAGCGATTTAAGTCCTGAAGATCCCAGAAGATTTAATAATAAAACTGTATTACAAAGAGCAGCGGTAATTATTGCTGGGCCACTAATGAATTTCTTGTTGGCTATTTTGATATTTACATTTATTTTTAGCTCGATAGGGATGCCTTTTTATAGTTCACAAGTAGATGATGTTGTAGCAAATAGTCCAGCAGCAAAAGCAGGATTATTAAAAGGTGATAAAATTATTTCTGTTGATGGAAAAGAAGTAAATGAATTAAATGAAGTTATTCAATTAATTCATGGAAGATCAGGAGAAAATATTAACTTTAAAATTGAGAGAGATGGTAAGCAACATAATATTGTCATAGCACCACAGTATGATCCTGAACAAAAAGCAGATTTGATTGGAATTATGGCTACAGACCCTGAGTGGAAAACTTATAGCTTTTCACAAAGTATAGGTAAAAGTGCTGAACAAACATATCAAGTAATTAGCTTAACTCTTTCCGAAATTTCTAAAATGATCACTGGTAAAGTAGGAACTGAAGGGGTAACAGGTCCAGTTGGAATTGTAAAAATCATTGGTGATTCTGCAAAAGTAGGAATACTTCCGATATTAAACCTAACTGCTTTAATATCTATTAGTTTAGGCCTTATGAATTTATTACCAATTCCTGCTTTAGATGGTAGTAGATTAATATTCTTACTTATCGAAGGTTTACGAGGTAAGCCAATTGACGCAAAAAAAGAAAATTTAGTTCATTTTGTGGGCTTTGCATTATTAATGATGCTTATGATTTTTATTACTTATAAAGATATTATGGGATTAGGCAATATAGGATAAGGTGATTAATATGATTAAAAGAAGAGACACATTAAATTTTAAAATAGGTTCAGTTGGTATAGGATCAAAGTATCCTATATCAATTCAATCTATGACTAATACGGATACAAGAAATGCTGAAAAAACACTAGCACAAATAAAAGAACTTTCATCTAATGGGTGCGAAATCATAAGAGTAGCTGTTCCAGATGATATAGCAGCCACTAGTCTTAAAAAAATATGCATGGAAAGCCCAATACCTGTAATAGCTGATATTCATTTTGATTATAAATTAGCGCTAAAAGCTATGGAAAATGGTGTTCACGCTCTTAGAATAAATCCAGGAAATATTGGTAGTGAGCTAAAGGTAAAAGAAGTAGTAGAGTCTGCCAAGTATTATGATATACCTATTAGAATTGGTGTAAACGCTGGGTCTTTAGAAAAAGGTTTATTAGAAAAGTATGGAGTTACGCCTGAAGCTATGATTGAAAGTGCGTTATATCATATAAATTTATTAGAAAGACAAAACTTTAATAAGATAAAAATTTCATTGAAGTCTTCTAATGTTCCTTTAATGATAGATACTTATAAAAAAATAGCAAATCAAATACCTTATCCTTTACATATTGGAGTAACAGAGGCAGGAACTATGAAAGGTGGCACAATAAAGTCTTCTATCGGAATTGGAGCTTTATTATCAGATGGTATAGGAGATACTATAAGAGTATCATTAACTGGAAACCCTCTTTTAGAGTTACCTGTAGCAAAACAAATACTAGTTTCATTAGGTCTTAAAAAACAAGGTGTAGAAATTATATCCTGTCCTACTTGTGGGCGAACTGAAATAGATCTTGAGTATTTAGCAAATGAAGTAGAAAAATACACTGCTAATATGAAGGAAAACCTAAAGATTGCTGTCATGGGCTGTGTCGTGAATGGACCTGGAGAAGCTAAAGAAGCTGATTTAGGAATAGCAGGGGGAAAAGGACAAGGTTTAATTTTTAAAAAAGGCGAAATAATTGCTAAAGTAAAAGAAGATGAACTTTTAAGTACATTATATAAAGAGATTGAAGATATGAGGAGATGTTTTAAAAATGAGAATGAGTAATGCTTTAATACCAACTCTAAGATCAACACCAGCTGAAGCTGAAATAATTAGTCATCAATTACTTTTAAAAGCTGGTTTTATAAGAAGAGGAGCAGCAGGTATTTATACATATATGCCTTTAGCATATCGAGTGCTTAAAAAGATAGAAGGTATAATTAGGGGGGAAATGGATAATGCAGGAGGTCAAGAAGTTTTACTACCAATTATTCAGCCTGCAGAGCTTTGGATAGAATCAGGAAGATGGCAAGTATATGGAGACGAAATGTTTAGGGTAAAGGATAGACACAATCGCGACTTTTGTCTGGGACCTACGCATGAAGAGATAATTACAGACTTAGTGCGTGGAGAAGTTAGTTCTTATCGTCAATTACCACTATATTTATATCAAATCCAAAATAAATATAGAGATGAAAGAAGACCTCGTTTTGGCTTAATGCGTGGAAGAGAATTTATCATGAAAGACTTATATTCTTTTGATCTTAATGATGAAAATTTAGATAAAAGTTATAAAATAATGTATAAAGCCTATGAAAATATATTTACAAAATGTGGTTTAAATTTTAGACCAGTTGAAGCTGATTCAGGTGCTATTGGTGGAAGTACAACGCATGAATTTATGGTTTTAGCTGATAGTGGTGAAGCAGAGATAGTTTATTGTAGTAGCTGTGATTATGCTGCTAATACAGAAATCGCAGCTTGTACCCCTGAAAAACCTAAAGATAGTGAAGAATTAAAAGAAATTCAAAAAGTAGAAACTCCAGATCAAAAAACAATTAATGAAATTTCTGATTTTCTTCAAATATCGCCTTCAAAATGTATTAAAACATTATTCTTTACAGCTGATGAAGAAGTAATTGCAATTTTAATACGTGGAGATCGTACTATTAACGAAATCAAGGTGCAAAAGATTCATCCATGCAATAACTTAGGACTAGCCTCTGAGGAAGAAGTACAATCTATTACTAACAGTTCACCTGGATTTGTGGGTCCAGTGGGGCTAAAAAATGTAAAAATATATGCTGACTTAGAAGTAGAGCATATTATAAATGGCGTATGTGGTGCAAATGAAGACGGCTATCATTTAATCAATGTAAACTTAAATAAAGATTATAAAGTTGAATGCTTTGCTGACCTACGCTTAATAGAAGAGGGAGAATTATGCCCAAAATGTCAGGAAAGTTTAAACTTCGCTCGTGGTATTGAAGTTGGACAAGTATTTAAACTTGGAACTAGATACAGTGAAGCTTTAAATGCTACGTATTTAGACTCAAACGGAAAAAAACAAATAATTCATATGGGTTGTTACGGAATTGGGGTTTCTAGAACTTTAGCAGCTACTGTAGAACAAAATAATGATGAAAATGGAATCATTTGGCCGAAAACAATTGCACCTTACCAAGTAATTATAATACCTGTTTCAGTAAAGGACGAGGAACAAGTAAGATTAGCTGAAGAGTTATATAAACAGTTACAAGAAAAAGGTGTGGAAGTTATTTTAGATGATCGTAATGAAAGAGCAGGAGTTAAATTTAAAGATGCAGATTTAATAGGAATTCCTGTAAAAATAACTATTGGTAAAAAAACTGCAGAAAATAATATGATAGAATATAAATTACGAACTGAACCAGAATTTATAGAAGTGAATTATGAAGAAGTGGTACAAAAAACCTTAGCATATCTAAACGATTGATTTGGAGGCCTATTATGAAAGTTAGTATAATAATTCCTGCTTATAATGAAGAAAAAAATATAGACAAGGTTTTAAGCGTAGTGACAAAGGTTGTTGAACCACAAAAGATAATTGTAGTTAATGATGGGTCAACAGATAATACGCTAAAAGTTGCTCAGTCTTACCCGGTGAAAGTTATTAATTTAACAAATAACCAAGGTAAAGGCGGAGCAATGATGGCCGGAGTTAATTATACTAATGATGATTATGTGCTTTTTTTAGATGCGGACTTAATAGGTTTAACTAATGAACATATAGAATTATTAATAAAAACAGTACAAGATGAATATATTGATATGGTAGTAGGTATATTTGAAAGCGGAAGAAAAAGCACTGATTTAGCACAAGTAGTAGCACCTTTTTTATCAGGGCAAAGGTTAATTAAAAAAGAACATCTATATAATATAGAAAACTTAAATACAGCAAGGTTTGGCGTAGAAGTTGCTTTAACTAAATATGCCCATAAAAATAATTTAAAAGTTAAGGAAATTGTGTTAAAAAATTTAACACATGTCATGAAAGAAGAAAAATTAGGATTTACACGAGGATTTGCATATCGACTAAAAATGTATTGGGAAATAGCTAAAAAGGTAACTCACTAGGAGTGATTTAATGACCTGGGAACTTGAGATAACAATTAGATTATTATTAGCTGCCTTATTAGGTGGGTTAATTGGGATAGAAAGAGAAACACTTAATAAATCTGCAGGTTTTAGAACTCACACACTTGTATCAGTAGGGTCTTGCTTAATAATGATTGTCTCAATTTCTATGTATTTAAATTACCCTCCTGACATTAACTCCCCAAGGGGAAGCGACCCTGCGAGAATGGCTGCTCAAGTAGTAAGTGGAATTGGTTTTCTAGGTGCAGGAACTATTTTGCGCTCGGGAACTGGTGTTAAAGGACTTACTACTGCAGCTACACTTTGGGTAGTATCAGGACTAGGTCTTGCGGTTGGATCAGGACTTTATTTTCCGGCTATTATTACCACCATAATTGTCTTTATTTCTTTAGTTTATTTTGCTAAACTAGAAGATATTGTTGCTGAGAAAAAGAGACTATTTTATGTTACAATTGACATTGATGATAGTCCAGGACAAATTGGATTATTAACGACTATTTTGGGTAATTTAAATATTAAAATAAAAAAGATTGAGTTAAAACAAAATTTTAGTTCGGGTGTTGCTGAGTTAGAATTATTAGTCATACTACCTGCTACTATGTCTACTAAGCAAGTTAGTACTATTTTAGAAAACATGGATGGAATTCATAAAATTTCATTTCAATAGTGAGTATGAATTATATGATTAGTGGTGATGGTAATGCATGTTTGTAGTTTTCCACAGGAGTTTTATAAAGTACCGAAAATACCAGAAGAAGTACAAACTTTTCTGGCAAACATGAAAATATGTAAAGTCTCTGTTTCCCAAGTAAAAAGTACTTGGGAAATAACTTTTTTATGTAGCAAAATTCCAAATATATATATTTTAAATGAGTGTAAAAAATGTTTAAGATATATATTTCCTGGAGTTATGAATTTTATTTTAAGTCCTAAACTTGAAAAGAACTTAAGTGCAAGAGAATTTATTATTAGTAATTGGGATAGTTTGCTAGAAATATTAGGTGATAAATTCCCAAGCACTAAAGGCTGGCTTGGAACTAGTAATTATGATTTAAAAGCAGAGAATACAATTGATATAAGATTTAATTCGTTATTAGCTATTAAATATTTGCAAAAGAATGGATGCAAAGTATATTTGGAAAATTTTTTAGCTAATTTAATTGAAGAAAAATTCACAATTAATTTTAAATACGATCCTAGTTTAAAAAATGAACAAAGTGAAACTCAAAATATTGATGAATTAGTTGCAAAATCAGTAGAAGTAAATCATATAGAAATAAAACCCAATATTTCAACTAGACAAGGAAAAATAAACAATACAACAAAACCAACATCTAAAGCAGTAATTATGGGTAAAGAGATAAGACAATTAGAACGTAATATCCAAGAAGTAACTGAAGAAGAACCTAATATCGTAATTGCTGGGAGACCATTTGCGATAGAAGTAAAGGAATTAAAAACAGGTAGAGCCATTTTAAGTTTTAGTGTTACTGACTTATCTGATTCATTAACATGTAAGGTAATCCAAGATGGTAAACTAATAGCTGAAATTCAGGAAAAATTAGCTAACTCTAAAAAGGTGAAAGTTAAAGGAACAGCGCAAATTGATCGTTATTCCCAGGAGTTAGTGATAATGGCCAGGGATATTAATACTCTAAAGCTAGATGAAAGGGAAGATTTAGCTAGTGAAAAGAGAATAGAATTACATCTTCACACAAAATTCAGTTCAATGGATGGAATTTCTTCGGCTAAGGATTTAATTAAGCAAGCTGCCAAATGGGGGCATGAGGCAATTGCCATCACAGACCATGGCGTAGTACAAGCCTTTCCAGAAGCCCATGATGTAGGAAAAGCTAATAATATTAAAGTAATATATGGTATGGAAGGATATATATTTGATGATATTAATCCCAATAACGCTAATAATCAGAAGAAGCAAAATTATCATTGTATTATTTTAGTTAAAACAATGGAAGGCTTGAAAAATTTATATAAATTAGTAACAGAGTCTCATTTAAATTATTTTAAAAGAGTACCTAGAATTCCTAAAAGTTTGCTAAATGAGATGCGTACGGGTTTGATTATTGGTAGCGCGTGTGAGGCTGGAGAATTAATTCAAAGTTATTTAAAAGATGACGATCCAGAAAGGCTCATAAATATTGCTCAGTTTTATGACTTTATCGAAATTCAACCTAGAGGAAATAATTACTTTCTTCTTAGAAATGGACAATTAGAAGATAAAGAGCAATTAACAAAATTAAATACTGATTTATATAATTTAGGTAAAAAACTTGATATACCTGTTGTGGCAACAGGTGATGTACACTTTTTGCATCCTGAAGATGAAACATTTAGAAAAATTATCATGACCGGCAAAGGTTTCTCTGATGCTGATGATCAGCCACCTTTGTATCTTAAAACTACTGAAGAAATGTTGGCAGAATTTTCATATCTTGGAGAAACTGAATCAAAAGAAGTAGTAATAGATAATCCTAAAAATATTTCAGATCAAATTGAAGAGATCATCCCAATTCCAGATGAATTCTATCCCCCAGAAATTGAGGGAGCTGAAGATGATATTTATGAAATGGTTTATAAAAAAGCACATGAATGGTACGGAGAAGAATTGCCCTCTATTGTAGAGGCAAGAATAAAAAAAGAAGCCACAGCAATTATTGATAATGGTTTTGCTGTACTTTATTTAACCGCTCACAAACTTGTTAAAAAGTCAAATGAAGATGGATATCTAGTAGGATCAAGGGGCTCAGTAGGGTCATCCTTTGTAGCAACACTATGTGGCATAACTGAAGTTAATCCACTAGAACCACATTATAGATGTCCTGAATGTAAATATACAGAATTTATTACAGATGGCTCAGTTGATTCTGGGGCAGATTTGCCTGAAAACAAATGTCCAAAATGTAGTAGTGACTTTATAAAGGATGGTCATAACATACCATTTGAAGTCTTTATGGGTTTTAAAGGAGATAAAGTACCAGATATTGATTTAAACTTTTCAGGAGAATATCAAGCAAGAGCACAAAAGTATACAGAAGAGCTATTTGGAAAGGATAATGTATTCAGGGCGGGAACAATATCTACGATTGCAAGTCGTACAGCATTTGGATTTGTGAAAAACTATTTGGACGATAAAAATATAGTATCGCGTACTGCTGAAATCGGTAGGTTAGTAGATGGTTGTACGGGTATTAAAAGAACCACTGGCCAACATCCAGGGGGATTAATGGTTATTCCTAAAAGTGTAGATGTTCATATGTTTACACCACTTCAACGACCTGCAGACGATGTTAAATCTGATATTATTACTACACATTTTGATTATCATTCTATTAGTAGTCGTTTAGTAAAGTTAGATAATCTAGGACATGATGATCCGACAGTTATAAAAATATTGGAGGACTTAACTGGAGTAAATGCAAAAACCATTTCTTTAAGTGAGCCTAAAACAATGAGTTTATTTTGTTCTACAAAAGCCTTAGGGATAACCGAGGAAGAACTAGGATCCCCTGTAGGTACTTATGGGATACCTGAATTTGGTACAAAGTTTGTCAGACAAATGTTGGTTGATACAAAACCTACTACATTTTCTGAACTTGTACGGATAAGTGGATTTTCTCATGGAACAGATGTATGGATAAATAATGCTCAAGATTTAATTAAAAGTGGTACGGCACAGTTATCTGAAGCAATTTCAGCTCGTGATGACATCATGATTTATTTAATTCAAAGAGGAGTAGAATCCAGTACAGCATTTAAAATAATGGAGGATGTCCGTAAAGGAAGAGGAGTATCACCAGAATTTGAGCAAGTATTATTAGAAAATAACATACCTAAGTGGTATATAGAATCTTGTAAAAGGATAAAGTATATGTTCCCAAAAGCCCATGCAGTGGCATATGTCATGATGGCCTTTCGTATTGCATATTTTAAAGTGTATTATCCATTAGCCTTTTATACCGCCTTTTTCACAGTACGTGCAGATGAATTTGATGCAGAGCTAATTTGTAAAGGTGTTAATAGTATAAGAAATGAAATAAAAAACTTAACTGATAAGGGACACTCGGTCTCTCAAAAAGAAAGTAAACTTCTAACTATAATGGAGATAGCTCTCGAAATGTATTTAAGAGGTTTTGATTTTCAAATAGTATCACTTAAAAAGTCAGATTCTAAAAATTTTCAGATTGAAGGAAATACTATAATTCCACCTTTTGCAGGATTACAGGGGGTCGGAGTACAAGCATCTTTAAATATTGCTAATGCACGAGCAGAAAAATACTTCACTTCAATTGAAGATTTAAGAATAAGAGCTAAACTAAGTAAGACTGTTATTGATAATTTAAGGGAACATGGATGTTTAAATGAATTGCCGGAAACAGACCAATTGTCATTATTTAGTTGATGTTGCCAATGTTTGAGCAGTATGATATAATACAGTAAGATTATTTGATATTTAATGGAAGAATGGTTTTTGAGAAAGAGTGGGTGTTTTTGCCCACTCTTTATATTTTATATTAATTTTTTTGGAAGGAGTGGTTTTTTTGGCAAAGGTTGAGGAAATAATATATGATATGGCTGATCCAGTTATAAGTGAACTAGGTTTAGAATTAGTAGCTGTCGAGTATCTTAAAGAAGGATCCGAGTGGTTCTTAAGAATATATATCGACAAAGAAGAAGGTATAGAATTAGATGACTGCGAAAAAGTAAGCCATTTAATAAGTGATAAATTAGATAACTATGACCCTATTACTCAGGCATATCATTTGGAGGTATCTTCTCCTGGCATAGAACGTCCTCTCAAAAAGACTAAAGACTTTTTAAGGTTTTTAGATCATCTAGTGCAAATAAAAACGTACGCAGCAATAGAAAACAAGAAAACATTTACAGGAATACTTAATTTTGCAGATGAAGATCAAATAATATTAATAGAAAATGATGTTAAAATAACTATTCCTCGAGAAAAAATAGCTAAGGCTAATTTAGTTTGGGAAGGATGAGTTAATTGAGCAGGAGGTTTATAAAGTGAATTTAGAGTTTATAGATGCTTTAAGTGAGTTAGGAAAAGAAAAAGGGATAGAAAGCGACATAATTATTGAAGCTATAGAAGCAGCATTAATTTCTGCTTATAAGAAAAACTTTGGGTCACTACAAAATGTAAGGGTACATATAGATAGACTTAGTGGAGAAATTAAAGTTTTCGCTAGAAAAAACATAGTAGAAGAAGTTTTTGATGATAGAGCAGAGATTTCATTAGAAGATGCACTGAAAATAAAGCCTAATTATGAATTAGACGATATAGTAGAAGAAGAAGTAACCCCTAGGGATTTTGGAAGAATAGCAGCTCAAACTGCAAAACAAGTCGTAATACAACGAATAAGAGAAGCTGAAAGAAATATCATTTATGATGAATTTTGTAATCGTGAAACCGATATTTTAAATGGAACTGTTCAAAGAGTAGAGCAAAAGAATGTATTCATTGATTTGGGAAAAATTGAAGCAGTGCTGTCACCAACAGAACAAATGCCGGGAGAAGCTTATAAAATCAATGATCGCCTAAAAACGTACATAGTGGAAGTAAAAAAGACACCTAAAGGACCCCAAGTTTTAGTGTCAAGAACACACCCAGGATTATTAAGAAGATTATTTGAATTGGAAGTTCCAGAGATTCACGATGGAATAGTAGAAATAAAGTCTATTTCAAGAGAAGCTGGTTCGCGTTCAAAGCTTGCTGTACACTCTCATAATGAAGAGGTTGATTCTGTCGGTGCTTGTGTGGGACCTAAAGGAATGAGAGTACAAACCATAGTTACAGAACTAAAAGGTGAAAAAATTGATATAGTTAAGTGGAGTCCAGATATAGCTGTATTTATTTCTAATTCACTTAGTCCTGCAAAAGTTGTTAGCGTAAATGTAAATGAAGAGGAAAAAAAAGCATTAGTTATAGTTCCTGATTATCAATTATCTTTGGCAATCGGTAAGGAAGGACAAAATGCGCGTTTAGCAGCCAAGCTAACAGGCTGGAAAGTTGATATAAAAAGTGAAACACAAGCAGAAGAATTAGGATTAACTATTGCTAATAATAGTGAAAATCTGGAGGGATAATCTTGCAAAAAAAAATTCCTCAACGTATGTGTATTGGTTGTCAAACCATGTTCGAAAAAAAACAGTTGCTACGAATTGTAAAAACTCCTGAAGGAGATATAATCATAGATCCTACAGGTAAAAAATCAGGACGTGGTGCATATATCTGTTCTAAAAAAGAATGTTTAAATACATCCTTAAAGTCTAAAAGACTAGAAAAAGCATTTAAATCTAAAATTCCTGAAGATTTATATAATACACTAGAGGAGTATTTTAATGAACGTTAAAAATAGCATTTTAACCTTACTAGGATTTGCTCAAAAATCTAATAATATTATTTCAGGAGAAGCGGCAGTAAAAGCAGTTATTGTTCAGGGTAAAATTAATTTATTAATTTTAGCTGAAGATTTATCTGAAAACAGAAAAAAACATTGGAGATATTTAGCGGAAGATTCTAATGTTCCCTGTATTGATGTTGGAACAAAACTACAACTAGGAATTGCAATGGGTGTTTCACCACGTTCAGTCGTTGGAGTAACGGATGAAAAGATGGCAAAGGCAATTAAGGCTAAGATGTAGTTATATCTTGGAGGTGGTTTAATGAGCAAAATAAGAGTTCATGAATTAGCTAAAGAACTAGAAGTAAGCAGTAAAGATCTTCTTGCAAAAATAGAAGATATCGGTATAAATGTGAAAAATCATATGAGTACTTTACCTGCAAATGAAGCAGAGAGGATAAAAGAGTCTATGAAAAAAACTGAAAATAATGATATAACTAAATCTGTAAAACCAGAGACGGATAATGAGGCTATACCTAAGGTAAAAAGTGAGCCCCAAGGCTTTAAAGAAAATAAAGGTAACTTTAATAAAAACAATAAAAATAATAACAATAACAGAAATAATAAAAATAAATTTATGGGTAAAGGCAAAAATAAAGGGAAACATAAACATATATCTCAACCAAAAGAAGTAATGCCTGAAGTGAAAAGACACGTAGTAATTGAAGAGTCTATAAGCGTTCAAGATTTGGCTCATCAACTAGGTAAAAAGGCAACTGAAGTAATTAAGAAGTTAATGGTTTTAGGATATATGGCAACAATTAACCAGGAACTAGATATTGAAACGGTTATGATAATAGCAGAAGAATTTGGCGCAACTGTTGAAGTAAAAACAAGCAAAGAAGATGAGTTATTTGCTGAAATAGAAGAAAGCCCAGAAAACTTACAAAATAGGCCACCAGTAGTAACTATAATGGGTCATGTTGACCATGGAAAAACATCATTATTAGATAAAATAAGAGAAGCAAATGTTACGGCGACAGAAGCAGGTGGAATAACTCAACATATAGGTGCATATCAAGTTGAGTCTAATGGTCAAAAAATAACCTTTTTAGATACACCAGGTCACGAAGCCTTTACAGCAATGCGTGCGAGGGGTGCAGAAGTTACTGATATCGCAATTTTAGTTGTTGCGGCTGATGATGGAGTTATGCCTCAAACAGTTGAAGCTATTCACCATGCAAAAGCAGCAGAAGTACCTATTATAATTGCAATAAACAAAATGGATAAACCAGATTCAAATGCTGACAGAATTAAACAAGAGTTGACTGAATATAATCTTATCTCCGAGGAATGGGGAGGAGATACTATTATGGTTCCAGTTTCAGCTTTAACTGGAGATGGGATAGGTACATTATTAGAAATGATTCTTTTAGTTTCTGAAGTTCAAGAGCTAAAAGCTAACCCTGACAGAAATGCACGTGGAATTGTAATAGAAGCTGAATTAGACAAAGGCAGAGGACCAGTCGCTACTTTACTAGTTCAAAGTGGAACAATGAAAATTGGAGATTTTCTAGTTGTTGGAACTACTCAAGGTAGAATTAGAGCTATGCTTGATTATAAGGGCAGAAATATTAAAACAGCTGGACCATCAGCTCCTGTAGAAATATTAGGATTATCAGATGTTCCAAGTGCTGGAGATGACTTCATAGTAGCAGATAATGAAAAATTAGCTAAACAAGTAGCTGAGAGAAGACAAAATGAAAGACATCATAAAGAAATTACTAGTCGTAACAAAATTTCATTAGATGATATATTTGCACGAATTAAAGATGGAGAAATTAAAGACCTTAATATAGTCCTTAAGGCAGATGTTCAAGGAACTATTGAAGCCTTAAAACAGTCTTTAGATAAATTAAGTAATGATGAGGTTAGGGTTAATATTATTCATGCTGGAGTTGGAGGCATAAAAGAAACGGATGTTATGTTATCAAGTGCTTCACATGCAATTATCTTAGGATTTAATGTTAGACCAGATAATAATGCTAAAAAAGTAGCTGAAAAAGAGGATGTAGATATTCGTACCTATAGGGTTATTTATGATGCGATTGAAGATGTGAAAGCAGCATTATCAGGATTATTATCTCCAGAGATAAAAGAAGTTGATTTAGGGCAAGCTGAAGTTAGGCAGACTTTTAAGGTACCAAAAGTAGGTACTGTAGCTGGATGCTATGTAATTGAAGGTAAAATACTTCGTTCTGCGAAGGTTCGAGTTGTAAGAGATGGCGTTGTTATGCATGATGGTAATTTAGATTCATTAAGAAGATTTAAAGAAGATGCTAAAGAAGTAGCAACAGGATATGAATGTGGAATTGGAATAGAAAGATATAATGATTTAAAAGAAGGCGATATCATCGAAGCTTACACATTCAAGGAAATAAAAAGAGAACTTTAATATGAGGTGTTTAGATGAAAAAAGTTCGTACAGATCGCATAAGTGAAGAAATTAAAAGAGAATTAGCTCAAATTGTACCTGGGAGAATTAAGGATCCACGAGTTACTGGATTAGTTAGTATCACAGCAGTAGAGGTAACAAATGATTTAAGCTATGCAAAAGTCTATGTAACACGCTATGGTAATCAGACACAAGAAGAAAAAGATAGTTTGCTAAAAGGGTTAGAAAAAGCTAGCGGTTTCATTAGAGGTGAATTGGGAAAAAACATTAAAATTAGACATGTACCTCAACTACTATTTACCTTAGATACTTCTTTAGAATATGGGGCAAAGATAGATTCTTTAATTAATAAAGTAAAAGAACCAAAGGATGAAAGTAATAATGGACATTCAGAAGATAATTGATAAATTAGCTAATAGCAAAGAAGTGGGAATCATCTCTCATCTAAGTCCCGATGGAGATGCTTTAGGTTCCCAACTTGCTTTAGCTTTAGGATTAGAAAAAATGGGCATTAAAACTATATTGATTAATAAAGATTTTGTCCCGGAAAATTTATCCTTTTTACCGAGTTCCCAAAGCATTAAACCTTTAGAAAGTTTCACCAATATTCCTGAAGTTTTAGTATTTGTAGACTGTGCTACTATGGAAAGAACAGGTTATGATACCGATGATATAAATACTAATAAAATCTTCACTATAAATATTGATCATCATATTAGTAACTCTAATTTTGCCAGATATAATCTTGTGAAAAATCAAGCAGCTGCAACCGCAGAAATAATATATGATCTTTTAAGCCTCTTGCAAATAAAAATGGATAAAAATATAGCTACTTCATTATATACAGGCCTTAGTACAGATACAGGCTCTTTTATGTATGATAATGTAACTCCTACAACGCATAAAGTAGCTGCAGACTTGATTAAATATGGTGCAGATACTAGTAAAGTAAGAGTTAACTTTTATGAGAATATGAGCCGTAATAAAGTGGAATTATTAAAACAAGGTTTAAGTAATTTAAACTTTTCTGTAGATGGAAGGATTGCATGGATTGCTTATGATTTAAAGTCATTTGAAGAATTAAATCTTTCTAGTACCGATGCAGATGGAATGATAAGTTATGTAAAAAATATATCAGAAGTTGAAGTTGCCATGGTTTTTAAAGAGGTACAAACAAATTTATATAAAGTTAGCATGCGCTCAAAAAGTTGGTTTGATGTAAATGAATTAGCTTCATTATTTGATGGTGGCGGACATGTTAGAGCAGCGGGATGTACCATTAAAGGTGAAATCAATGAAAATATAAAAAAAATAGTTGAATCATGTCAACAAATCATGATGAGGGGAGGTTTCTAAAATTAGTTATTGTGGAATAATTAATGTGTTGAAACCCCCGGGTCTTTCATCTCATAGTGTGGTAAACAGAATTAGAAAAATCTTAAATATAAAAAAGGTGGGCCATACGGGAACGCTTGATCCAGATGCAGTGGGTGTGTTACCTATTTGCGTAGGAAAAGCTACAAGGCTTGCAGAATATTTGACAGCAGATAATAAAACTTATAGAGCTGTGATAGGTTTTGGGAGCGAAACTGATACTCAAGATGCTACTGGTAATGTTACCTATGAGGCAAATCTTCCTAATTTAAGTTATGGAGAATTTAATGAAATATTACAAAAGTTTAAAGGAAATATTGAACAATTGCCTCCAATGTATTCGGCAATAAAAAAAGACGGTCAACCACTATATAAACTTGCACGCGAAGGAATAGTTGTTGAAAGAGAAATAAGAAAAGTAGAAATATATAATATAGATTTATTTAGTTACAATAATAAACAAGCCTTGATAAATGTTAGCTGTAGTAAAGGAACATATATTAGAACCCTATGCCAAGATATTGGAAGAGCAGCTCAATCTGCTGCTCATATGGTTTTTTTACTTAGAACAAAATCAGGAATTTTCAACATAGAAAAATCTTTTACTTTAGATGAAATTTCTTTGCTAGATCCAAATGAATTTTTAATTAATCCCATTAATTGTTTAGATGATTTTCAAGAAATTGTTGTAGAGGGAAAAACTCGAATTGATGTACTGCATGGTAACAAAATTTCTATTGATAATTTAGATATTCCTAGTATAAGTAATAATAAATATAAAATTATTGATAAAGAAAATAATTTATTAGCAATAGCTAATAAAAAGAATAATTTTATTCAACCAGAAAAGGTTTTTGGTGATGTGTAATGAAAGTATTTAAATCATTAGAATCGGTTGAAAAAGAAAATAAACCTTTAGTGATTACGTTAGGAAATTTTGATGGTGTACATTTAGGTCATCAAAATCTTATTAGTTCAGCTATGGAAATAGCTAATGATATAGATGGAGAAGTAATGGTTTTTACTTTTTCACATCATCCTCAAATGATTTTAGGGAAAAAATTGAATTTAATTAATACCTTTAATCACAAGACTAAATTAATTGAAGATTTAGGGGTTCATAAATTATTAGCACCTCCTTTTACTAAAGAAATAGCGAGGTTAGCACCAAAACAATTTGTTAAGGATGTTTTGCATGATTTATTAGATGCAAAACATATAATAGTAGGATTTAATTATTCTTTTGGTTATCGTGGAGAAGGTAAAGCTGATGATTTAGTTAATCTAAACAATAAATATGGAATAAAAACAACTATTATAAGTCCATTTTATGTTGAAAATGAGGTAGTAAGTAGTACAAGAATAAGAGAATATTTACTACAAGGCGATATAGATAAGGCAAGTCAGTTATTGTCATATAAACCTAGACTAAGTGGCAAGGTAGTTCATGGTAACAAATTAGGTCGGTCCATAGGCTTTCCTACGGCAAATTTAGCTTGGGAAAAAGGACTTATAATACCAGCTTGTGGAGTATATGCTGTAGAAATAGATATCGGAGGCATTAGATATCAAGGTGTTTTAAATATAGGCTATAAACCTACAGTAACAAGAGATAAAAGATTAAGTATAGAAGTAAATCTGCTTGATTTTTCTAAAGATATATACAATCAAGATTTAGAAATTATTTTTAATAAGAGATTAAGGGGAGAAAAAAAATTCAATAATCTTGATGAACTAAAGACTCAAATCAGTGAAGATGTCTTAAAAACACGAAGTATTTTTAAAACTAATATTTAATAAATTATTGAACGTTATTTGATATTATTTGATCAGATTTAAAGAGGTATGTGTTATTTGTTTTTTATAGACAAATAACTTGCAAATAGTACTTTTATTTAATATAATTACAAGGTCTTAACCATGAGCTAGGATTAGTGAAACTCCAACTCTTTTCGTGGCTAATGGGGTTATATTTAATTGGGAGGTGAAACACAATGGCTTTAAACAATGAAAAGAAACAAGAATTAATCAAAAAGTTTCAAGTACATGAAAATGATACTGGTTCTCCAGAAGTTCAAATTGCAATGTTATCTGAAAGAATTAATTACTTGACAGGGCATTTAAAGGAGCACAAAAAAGACTTCCATTCACGTAGAGGTTTATTACAGATGGTTGGTAAAAGAAGAGGTCTTTTAAACTATTTAATTAAAAATGATATTGAGAGATATCGTAAAATTATTTCTGAACTTGGAATTCGTAGATAATTTCTTTAAAGAGCGGTTTTTACCGCTCTTTAAGTATTTCTAGACATAAAAGAAGGACATACTAGCAATAATAACGAAATAGATAGATATTTAATAATAACATTTAGGAGGTAGTTAAATTTTTATGGAAGTACTTGAGCCTATACGTAAAAGTATAAATATTGGTGGTAGAGAGCTCACTATGGAAACCGGAAGGTTTGCAAAGCAAGCAGGTGGATCAGTTTATATAACTTATGGAGACACTGCAGTAATGGCTACTGCAACAGCTTCTAAAGAACCTAGGGACGGAATTGACTTTTTCCCTTTAACTGTGGATTATGAAGAAAGATTCTATGCAGTAGGTAAGATTCCTGGAGGTTTTATAAAAAGAGAAGGTAGACCAAGTGAGAAGGCCATTTTATCCAGTCGATTAATTGATAGACCTATACGTCCTCTATTTCCTAAAGGATATAGAAATGATGTACATCTTGTTCCTACTGTAATGTCTGTCGATCAAGATAATCCCCCAGATATTTTAAGTATGGTTGGTGTATCTGCAGCATTACATATTTCTAGCATTCCATTTTTAGGACCTATTGCTGCTGTAAGTGTTGGTTTGATTAATAATGAAATAATTATTAATCCTTCTGTAGAACAAACTAATGAAAGTAAATTACACCTGGTAGTAGCAGGTACAAAAGATGCTGTTATGATGGTTGAAGCAGGAGCTAATGAAATTTCTGAAGAAACAATATTAGAAGCTATTATGACAGGTCATGAAGAAATTAAAAAGCTTGTTCAGTTTATTGAAGAATTTAGGGAAGAAGCATTAAGTAAAGGTCTTGCTAAAGAAAAAGAAGAACCTGTACTTTCAGGATTTCCTCAAGAAATAGATGAACAAATACGAGAATATGCCCAAGAAAAATTAACAGAAGCTATTAAGACTTTAGAAAAACAAGAAAGAGAAAAAAATATTAAAGCGGTAAAAGAAGAAACAGTTGCACATTTTGAAGAAATCTTCCCTGAAGATATTAAAGTTATAAAAGGTGTTCTAGATGTAATGACTAAAGAAATTGTGCGTAAGTTAATTACCGTTGATAAATTACGTCCAGATGGAAGAGCCTTAGATGAAATTAGACCGATAACATGTGAAATTGGAGTTCTCCCTAGAGCACATGGAAGTGGATTATTTACAAGAGGTCAAACTCAAATTTTATCAGTAGTTACCCTGGGTGCTATTGGTGAAGAACAAATAATAGATGGTTTAGGAACTGAAGAATCAAAAAGATATATTCACCATTATAACTTTCCACCTTATAGTGTAGGCGAAGCAAGACCTATGCGTGGACCAGGTCGTAGGGAAATAGGTCATGGTGTATTAGCTGAAAGAGCATTAGTTCCGATGATTCCAACTGAAGAAGATTTTCCATATACAATTAGAGTAGTATCAGAAGCATTAGAATCTAATGGTTCTACATCTCAAGCAAGTATTTGTGGTAGTACTCTTTCTCTTTTAGATGCCGGTGTACCTTTAATAAAACCAGTAGCAGGAATTGCCATGGGATTAGTTAAACACGAAGATTACTTTTCAATTTTAACTGATATTCAAGGTATGGAAGATGCTTTAGGTGATATGGACTTTAAAGTAGCAGGTACAAGAGAAGGCGTAACAGCTATTCAAATGGATATTAAGATTAGTGGTATATCAAAAGAAATATTAAAAGATGCATTAGAACAAGCTAGAAAAGGACGCTTATTTATTTTAGATAAAATGGAGAAACTAATTAATAAACCACGCGAAGAATTATCTCCTTATGCTCCTAGAATCATAACAATGAATGTGCATCCTGATAAAATTAGAACAGTTATTGGTCCTGGTGGCAAAACTATTAAAAAGATTATTGATGAAACAGGAGTAAAAATTGATATAGAAGATGATGGAAAAATATTTATTTCTTCAACTGATCTAAAGGCTGCTGAAAATGCTATAAAAGTAATAGAAAACTTAACAAAGGATTTAGAAGTAGAACAAATTTATTTAGGTAAAGTAACACGTATTACTAAATTTGGTGCTTTTGTAGAAGTGTTACCAGGTAAAGAAGGATTAGTTCATATTTCTCAATTATCCGCTGAAAGAGTTGAAAAGGTAGAAGATGTTGTAGCAGTAGGAGACGAGATCTTAGTAAAAGTAGTTGAAATTGATAGACAAGGAAGAGTAAATTTATCTAGAAAAGTGCTATTAGCAGAACAGAATAAAGAAGACCAAAAATAAACCGATAATTAGTTCGGTTTATTTTTTTTGTGTATTCTATTACTATTATTCGCACTATAGACATATTAATAAGATAAAGAAAAAAGGAGGGAAAATAAAATGAAATTTATTTTATTATCTAAAAAAAGGTTAGTATATGGTGCGGTAGTAGTTTTAATATCAATTATAGCATTAGCAGGTATGTTTATAATGCTCTCAAAAGATGCAGTACCCACATTACAAATGGATCCATACTATCAGGGTAATATAAATGATCCTAACGTAGCTTTAACCATTAATGTAGATTGGGGCGAAGAAATTATACCTGGTATGTTAGATGTATTAAAAGAAAAAAATGTTAAAGCAACCTTTTTTATTACAGGGCGTTTTGCAGATAAGTTTCCTGATATTATAAAAACTATTGTTAAAGAAGGCCATGAAATTGGTAATCATGGATATTCTCATCCTCATCCTGATCAAATATCAGTAGAAGAAAATAAAAATGAAATTTTAAAAACACATAATATTCTAAAGAATTTTACAGATGATGATATTAATTTATTTGCTCCTCCTTATGGTGAAAGAGGTCAAAATTGTTTAAATGCATGTAAAGAATTAGGATATAAAACAATATTATGGACTGCAGATACTGTTGATTGGCAAGTACCAGCCCCTTCAGTTAGTACCCTGGTAGAAAGAGTAACGGGAAAAAAATTAACTAATGGTGCAATAATTTTAATGCATCCAAAAGCACATACTTTAGAAGCTTTACCTCAGATAATTGAAACAATTGAAAAAAAGGGGTATGTATTAAAAAAGGTTTCTGAAATATTATAATTGTACATAAGGAGAGTCAATATTTTATGAAAACTTCTAGAAAATTATTTATTTTCTTATTATTAATTATAGTATTATTTTCACAAACTAGAGTCAGTTTTGCAGCTAATTTAACCGTTACTGCTGAATCTGCAGTTTTAATAGATGCTGATACAGGAAAAATCATCTTTAGTAAAAATCATCTTGAATCAAGACCTCCTGCAAGTACGACAAAAATTTTAACTGCTATATTAGCAATTGAAAAGGCTAAATTAAATGATGTAGTAGAAATTTCAAAAAGAGCAGCGTTAACTGGCGAGTCAAGAATAAACTTAGTAGAGGGAGAAAAAATAACATTAGATAATCTTTTGTATGGGGCTTTGCTTAAATCTGGTAATGATGCGTGTGTAGCTATAGCAGAACATGTTTCACCCTCGGTAGAAGATTTTGTTTATCTTATGAATCTAAAAGCAAAACTATTAGGTTGTTACAAATCTAATTTTGAAAATACTAATGGATTACCTAATGAAAACCATTATAGTTCAGCATTAGATTTAGCTTATATTACACGTTTAGCACTCAGGAATGAAACTTTTGAAGAATATGTCAAGACTCCTTATAAAACTATTGAATGGACTGATAGTGGTAGGAAAAGGCAAGTTAAAAACACAAATAGATTATTAAATAGTTATATGGGAGCAAATGGAGTTAAAACGGGAACTACTAATAAAGCTGGGCAATGTTTAGTAGCTGCAGCAAAAAGAGATAATAGACAATTAATAGCTGTAGTACTTAAGAGTCAAAATAGATTTTTAGATGCCAGTAATATGCTTGATTTAGGATTTAATCACTATAAAAATTCTCAAATAGCCAAAAAAGATTATATAGTAAGCACGACTATAAATGGTAAAAAGGTTCCCTTTAAGTTAAACGATAATTTGTTTTTAACACTTGAAAATAATGAAGAAGTAGATGTAACTAGTCAGATTATTTTAGATAAAAAAGAAACAATACAAAAAGGAGAAAAGGCAGGAATAATTAAATATTTTAATAATGAAAACTATGTAGGAAGCGTATCTCTCATATCCCTTGATAACATAGATATAAGTAAGGATAAAAAAATGTTTAAAATTAAGGATATTTTGAAGGGAAAACTTTAATACTAGAGAATAGGTAATACTATAAGTTGACCTTAGTTGGTGTTTATACTTACTAAGGTTAACTTGTATTTATATCGGATAATATTAAGGAGGACATACTAATTAAATATGACTATATATAAAAAGAGTAAATTAACTAATGGAATACGAGTAGTAACAGAAAAAATACCTTATGTTAAATCCGTCTCTGTTGGGATATGGGTTGGAGCAGGTTCACGTTTTGAAGATGCTAAAAATAGTGGGATATCACATTTTATTGAACATTTATTATTTAAAGGCACTGAAAAAAGAAGTGCTAAAGAAATAGCTGAAGCATTGGATACTGTTGGTGGACAACTCAATGCCTTTACTTCAAAAGAATATACTTGTTTTTACGCTAGGGTTTTAGATGAACATTTAGATATCGCTTTAGATGTATTATCAGATATGTTTTTTAATAGTAAATTAAAAGAGGAAGATATAGATAAAGAGAGACAAGTTATAATAGAAGAAATAAATATGTATGAAGATACACCTGATGAAATTATTCATGATATTTTCACTAAGACTGTTTGGCCAGAACATCCATTAGGACGAGCTATTTTAGGAACGGAAGAAAGTTTAAATTCTATCACAAGACAAGATATAATTGAGTATATGAATAAATTATATAAACCAGACAATATTGTTTTGGCTTTAGCTGGTAATGTAGAACATAATGAAGTTTTAGAACAATTAGAAGTTCTTTTTGGCTTTTTAGAGAATGAAAAAAGTAAAAAAACGATTATAGTTCCTGATTATAAAGCGACACTTTTAAATACGTATAAAGATATAAATCAAGTACATATATGTTTAGGAACACCAGGCCTTGCTCAAGATGATCCAAAACTCTATGAACTAGCTATTTTTAATAGTGTATTAGGTGGGAGCTTAAGCTCTCGTTTAGTGCAGGAAATCAGAGAGGAAAGGGGACTTGCATACTCTGTTTTTTCATATCATTCGGCTTTTATTGATACAGGTCTCTTAAACTTTTATGCAGGTACAAGACCTAGTAATTACGAAAAAGTAATTAAATTAATTTTTGAAGAAAGTCAGAAAATAGTAAAAGAAGGTATCACCGACAAGGAATTATATAAAACAAAAGAGCAATTAAAAGGGAGTTTATATTTAGGTCTAGAAAGTGTTTCAAGTAGAATGACTAGAATTGGACGCTCTTTATTATGTTTAGATGAAATTTTAACTCCAGAAGAAACTGTAGAAAAGGTCGAAAAAGTTAAGCTTGATGATATAAGAGAATTAGCAAAAACATTATTAGCACCGGAAAATTTTTCTATTACCACAATTGGACCTATCAAAGATATGAAAGACAAGGATTATTATTTAAATTAAAATATAATATACTCCCAGGATGTGTATTTTTTCTTGAAATATAGAAAAGATAAGATATAAACATATCCTAGGGAGTATTTTTATTGATGAAAAAGAAAAAACTATACCTCGTTTTTTTTATTTTATTTATCTTTTTGTCATATGGAAGTAATTATGGTCATGCACAAGAGCAAAATAAACAAATAATTATTACAATTGATGGTTTAACAGTAGAAGAGTTTTTCAATTTATCTAGTTTGAATTTAAATAAAGAAATCGCATATGGTTTAGTAAGTCCTTATACAAAAGGAAGGTTAGGTGATCTTAATCAATATATTACCCTAGGTCTAGGTAGAAGAGTTGATATTGGAGGTAATAAGAGTACAGAAGCTTTTAATGCTGATGAAATTATCAATGAAAAAAGAACTAGTGATATTTATTTTGAGCAGACTGGATTAAAGTCTAGCTTAGAAAACCTATGCTTACTAGATTTTCCTGATAGGTTCAATAAGATAAGAGAACTAAGTAAGGTAGAGCACTTTGGTTATTTAGGAAGTGAGTTAAAGGCTAATAATATTTCGCGCTTAATTATTGGCGATACTGATTTATATGATATAAATAATAGGTATACTCCCTATCTAATATGCGATCAAAATGGGTTAGTTGATAAAGGGATAATGGGTGACAAAATCCAAAGAACTGAATCTATTGGTTTAGCTTTTTATCCCCACAATTATACTGTTATTAAACAAAAATTTCTTGAAAATAAAGATAAATCAGAGTTATTAATTCTAGAATTTGGCGATATTTTGAAATTAGAAAAAACTAAAAATAGCTTTAGTGAACAAAGATTATTAGATTTAAGAAAAAGTCTTATAAATCAAATCGATTTAAGTGTTAAGGATATTTTTGAAAATGTTAATTTTGCCAATACTAGAATTATAATTTTAGTTCCTAATCTAAGTAATACTAGTAAAAATCCTAAAGGCTTGTTTCCAATAGCGATTAGTGGTAAAGGAATAGAAAATTCAATTTTAGTTTCAGCAACAACTCAAAGAACGGGTATTATTTCAAATGTTGATCTTGCTCCAAGCATTTTAAATTATTATGATATTAAAATACCTTCATGGATGGAAGGAGATAATATCTTAACGGTTAATAAAAATAATCCTAAAACATATTTAGAAAAACTAAATAATAAAACTAATTTTATCTATGAAGCAAGACCTATTATCCTAAAAATGTATATATTTATTCAGATATTTATAATTAGTATTTTTTCAGTATTATTGATAAAAAAGGTAGTATATTCTTCACTATTTTTAAAATTATTTGTTTTTAGCCTAATCATACCAATTTCATTATTATGGATAGCAATTTTCCCAGTTTTAAATTATTTTAGTTTCATTATAAATTTTATTATAATTTCCTCCATTATTATGCTTATTTGTTTTGTATCAGCTAAGTTATCGAGAATAAATATATTAACCTTTATTTGTCTTTTTTCTTCTTTTAGTATTTTGCTAGATGTTTTTTTAGGATCGAAGTTAATGAAATTATCCGTACTAGGATATTGTCCCATTAGGGGAGCGAGATTTTATGGGTTAGGAAATGAATATATGGGTATTTTAATTGGTTCATTAATAATGGGATTATCTTTATATCTAGAAAAGAAAAAGATTACAAAGACAAAGCTTTTAGTTACCGGTGTCATCTTTTTAATATGTTTACTTTTTATTGCTTTACCTAGTTTAGGAACAAATGTCGGTGGTACTATGGCTGCTTTCGTAGGTTTTAGCATAGTGTTACTTAGGTTAGCTAACTTTCCTTTAAATTATAAATTGTTATTAAGTGTAGGAGGGTCAATGGTTATAGTTTTAATATTACTCTTTGTTTATGATATTTATTTAAGTCCAGGGCAAACATCTCATATAGGTAAATTTGCTGACTTAGTTAGAAATGGAGACTTTATTTCAGTTATAGATATATTTATAAGAAAAATTGCGATAAATATAAAACTAATTAGATATAGTAACTGGAGTATTTTATTTTTTGTTTCTATCTTAAGTTTAATTTTTGCTCTTTATAAACCCTTTGGTTTTATTAGTAAGATATATGATAGTTACCCTATATTATCTAAAGGATTTATAGGGGTGATAACAGCTAGTTTAATAGCATTAATATTTAATGACTCTGGTATCGTTGCTGCAGCTACGATGATGCTTTTTCCGATTAATATTTTACTTTATGTTGCTCAAAAGAAAATCTAAATTTACTCGTTGACATCATTCTATAATATGTTAAAATCGAACTTGATTGCTATATATACTAAAGGATAAATGTAGGGTAAAGGATAATGTCAGCCTTGCAACTAGCACAAAGAGTTGTAAGGCTGTTTTTTATTATTAATTTATATAAAGATAAATTAAACAAAAAAAATGAAGGATTTTGTCATATTTTAAAGAATTATTACATGTTAAAATAATATATGAAATATTTTGATTTCGTTAAAGTGTACATTAAACTTTATCTATTAAGGGGGGTGATCCTGATAGAAAATAAAGTAGATTTTGAATTTGAAACAGGTTTAATAGTTGATAGAGTTAAAAACGAATTAAAATTAAAAAATGGATTTATAAGAGATATTTTAGATAAAGATTTTACAGATAAAGAGTTAACCTTCTATATTCAATTAATCTTAAGAAGTGGTTATAATCGAGAGGGATATACTAATAAAATAAAAATTTTAGCTGTTGTTACCCAAATAATATATTTAGCTACTAAAATTCACAGTACGGCCTTTGACGTTAAAGAAGGAAAACAAGAATTTAAAAAGGAAGTTCAGATACCTATTTTAATAGGTGATTTACTATATAGCAAGATATATGATATCCTATGTAAAGAAGACTGTTTAGAGTTTTTAGATGATATATTAGAATATATAAGCGCTTTAAATTTAGGCTGGATTAATTATTTTGAAAAAATGATTACAAAAAAAGAACTTTGTAGTATATGGTATGGTAATCTGAGTTTTATGGCTCTGAACCACGTTATGCAAATTAATAGTAAAGAAACTATTTTTAATATAAAAGAGATAGGTTTATTATTTGGAGACCTATTTGGTGCAAAAACTCTTAAATTGCCAAAAGACTTAATAAATGAGTATTTTGAGGATTTAAAAAATGCTTTAGATTTAGCTCCTAATTGTGAAAAAAAGAATTTCTTAGAACAATATCTTAATGAGATATATTTTTTTTATATGCTTTAAATCGTAAATAGTTATTGAAGTCAAGGAAATAATAGTGGGTGAGTTTTTGTGAATAAATTTTTCTTAACAAGTAAGATAAAAAATGACATAGAAGAGGTTGAAGCATTTCTTATAAATTATCTAGACTTTCCACATCAAAATTTAAAGGAAAGTTCTTTACACACACTTAAAGCTGGTGGCAAAAGAATACGACCAGCTTTTGTTTTGCTAGCTGGTAGTTTATTTAAGTATGAAGATAAAGAAAAATTAATATCTCTTGCTGCAGCTGTGGAATTAATTCATATGGCTTCTTTAATACATGATGATATTATTGATAATTCAGTAACTAGAAGAGGTAGACCCACGGTAAGGGCTTTATGGGGAAATGATTTTTCCTTGTATGCGGGTGGATATCTATTTGCAAAAGCGATACAATTAATTAATCCTAAAGAAAATCCACGAATAGCTGAAATACTTGCAAATACTAGTGTGGAAATGGCTAAAGGCGAATTAGCACAAATCCAGTCGTTTTTTGATATTGATCAAACAGTTAGAGATTATTTTTATCGGATAAAAAGAAAAACTGCTTTGTTAATAGCTGCAAGTTGTGAAATTGGCGCCCTTGCCTGTAACGCATCTAAAAATGAAATAAAAGCAATAAAAAAATACGGATATAATTTGGGCATGGCTTTTCAAATTCAAGATGATATATTAGATATAGAATCAACAAGTATGGAATTAGGTAAGCCAGCAGGAAATGATTTAGCACAAGGTATAATTACCTTACCTACAATTTATGCATTGCAGAAAAAAAACACCGATTCTTTAGAACTAAAAAAATCAATAGTTAATAGATTTACAAGTGGAAGTTATGACATAAATAAGGCACTTGAAATTATCAGTAATAGTACGGCTATGGATGATGCAAGAAGAATTTCTTTCAAATATATGCAAAAAGCTAAGGATCAATTAGAGTATTTACCAAAAGGCATGATAAGAAAAAATATGGATCAGTTAGCAAATTATATTGTTGAAAGGAATTATTGATATGGAGTTGTATCCGATTTCACTCAATGTGAAAAATAAAAAATGCGTAGTAGTAGGAGGCGGTAATGTAGCTGAAAGGAAAGTTAAATCACTTTTGGCTTGTTCTGCTAATATTTATGTAATCAGCCCTCAAATAACAAAAAATATAGAAGATCTATCTCTTTACAAAAAAATTTCTTGGCTAAAAGAAGAGTTTGCTCCAAACTTGATTCATGATAGTTTTTTAGTAATCGCAGCTACAAATAATCGAATAATTAATGAAGAAATTAGTAAATATTGTGAAAAAAATAACATTTTAGTTAATGTCATTGATAGTATGGAAAATAGCAATTTTATAGTTAATGCAACGATGAAACAAAATGATTTAGTTATCTCAGTATCAACATCTGGAAAAAGCCCTGCATTAGCACGGAAAATTAAAGAAGAATTAAAATTAAAATATGGAAAAGAATATGGAATTCTTTTAGAAATATTAGGTGAAACTAGAGAATTAGTAAAAGCAAATATTAGTGATGAAAACTTACGAAAAGAATTTTTCACTAAAGTAATAGATACTGAAATACTTGATTTAATAAAGCAAGAAAAAGTTATCGAAGCTAAAAGGAGGGTGAAATCATGGTTGTTATCTCATTAGGCTTAAACCATAAGACTGCCCCAGTGGAAATTAGAGAAAAACTAGCTATGTCTAAAACTCAGATTATGAATAATACCAACAAATTAAAATCTATTGAAGGCATTAAAGGTATTATAATTCTTTCTACCTGTAACAGAACTGAACTTTATATTACTTCAAAACTTTTAGATGATGGTAAACAAGCACTTTTAGAATTTGTTAGTGATTATAGTAATTGTTCACTAGAACAGTTACTGCCATATATCTATTTAAAGCATGACAAAGAAGCAGTACATCATTTATTTAGGGTATCGTCAGGACTTGATTCAATGATTTTAGGTGAAAGCCAAATTTTAGGGCAAGTTCAAGATGCATATGATTATGCAAGGGAATTTAAAATATCTAATAATATATTAAATACTCTTTTTCAACACGCCATTACACTTGGAAAAAGAGTTAGAACAGAAACATTAATTGATCGTCAATCAGTATCAATTAGTTCGACAGCTGTGGATTTAGCAAAACAATTATTTGGTGATTTAGAAGGAAAATCCGTTTTAGTATTAGGTGCAGGTGACACAAGTGAGTTAACAGTAAGACATTTAGTAGCTAATGGTATTTCTTCAGTTATAGTAGCAAATAGAACCTATGACAAAGCCTGTAATCTTGCAAATGAATTTGGGGGAAAGGCTATACATTTAGATGATTTCCCACATCACTTAGTTAATGCTGATATAGTTATTAGTTGCACTGCTGCCCCAAAGTATATATTAAATTATGAAGATGTACTTCCTATTGCAAAGCAAAGAAAAAATGATCCTATTCTATTTATAGACATAGCAGTTCCTAGAGACATTAATCCTAAAATAGCAACCTTAGAAAACATTTCTTTATATGATGTGGATGATTTACATTTAGTTATTCAACAACATCTATCTGAGCGAAAAAAGGAAGCTATAAAAGCCGAATTTATTATAAAAGAAGAATACACAAAGTTTTTCAAATGGTTAGATAGTTTGACAGTAGTTCCAACGATAGTAGCTTTAAAAAATAAGGCAGATGCGATAAAAGATAAGGAATTAAAAAGAGCTTTAAGAAAACTTGGTAATATATCTGAAAAAGAAAAAAAAGCCGTTCATTCTTTAGCAAATTCAATAGTAAATCAATTATTACATCAGCCTATAGAAGAACTTAAAGAATGTGCCCAAGATATTAAAAAAAGAAATTTGTATAAAGAGACATTAACCAGTATGTTTAAATTAGATGAAACAGAAAAAAATATATTAATACCAAGTAATATAGGGGAGGCTTCAGGATATGAAAAAATGTATAAGAGTAGGTTCCCGTAAAAGTCAATTAGCCCTTTGGCAAAGTGAATTTGTAATTAGCTTATTAAAAGAAAGAAATCCAGAGTATACGTTTGAACTGATTCCTATTTCAACCAAAGGAGATAAATTATTAGATGTAGCTTTGTCTAAAATTGGAGATAAAGGACTTTTTACTAAGGAATTAGAAAATGCTCTTTTAGAAAATAGGATTGATTTTGCTGTTCATAGTATGAAGGATATTCCAACAGTACTTCCAGAAGGGTTAATAATTTCAGCAATAACAGAAAGACATGACTCTAGGGATGTTTTAATTTCGAAAAATATGGTGCTTTTTGATGATTTGCCAAAGGGTGCAAAAGTAGGAACGAGTAGTTTGCGTAGAAGGTCACAAATTTTAAATAAAAGACCTGATTTATCCATAGAAGATATAAGAGGAAACTTAAATACGCGTCTTAAAAAAATGGAGACTGAAAATTTTGATGCTATAGTTATTGCAGCTGCTGGTGTAGAAAGATTAGGCTGGCATGATAAGATAACCCAAAAACTTGATTTTTCATTATCTTTACCAGCTGTAGGTCAAGGTGCACTAGGAATTGAAACGAGAGAAAATGATGAAGAAATTTTAAAAGTTATAGATACAATTAATCACCCGGAGACAAATTCTTGTGTAACTGCAGAAAGATCTTTACTTCGCTATTTAGAAGGTGGATGTCAAATCCCAATTGGTGCTCATGCCCTGATAAAAGACGGTAAAATGTTTATTGAGGCTATGGTAGCTAGTTTAGATGGTAAAATCTTGATACGTGATAATTTAGAAGGTAATATTGAAGATGCTAAAGAGCTAGGTATTACTCTTGCAGAAAAGCTTAAAGCTCAAGGCGCTGTAAAAATTCTAGAAGAAATTAGATAGGGGCTGGAATGATGAGTGTAGGAAAGGTATATTTGATAGGGGCAGGTCCTGGAGATATTAAATTAATAACTGTAAAGGGCTTAGAATGTATTCAAAATGCCGATACTATTGTTTATGATAGATTAGCTAATCCACGTTTATTATCATATCGCAAACCAGATGCTGAGTTAATATATGTAGGAAAGTTACCAGATAGACATACCCTGCAGCAGCATGAAATAAATCAAGTATTAGTAGATGAAGCAAAAAAAGGAAAAGTTGTTACACGTTTAAAAGGTGGAGATCCTTTTGTTTTTGGTAGAGGTGGCGAAGAAGCAGAAGTACTAAAAGAAGAAAATATCGAATTTGAAATTGTACCCGGGATAACATCAGCAATAGCAGTTCCTGCTTATGCTGGTATACCAGTAACACATAGGGACTGTACATCAACCTTTACGATCATTACAGGTCATGAGGATCCTACTAAAGAGCAATCTAATATTAACTGGCAAAGATTAGCCTCAGATCCTGGAACTTTGATCTTTTTAATGGGAGTATCGAATCTACCGAAAATCGTAAAAAGATTAGTAGATAATGGCAAAGATAAAGAAACTCCTATTGCTCTTATTCGCTGGGGAACTAGACCAGAGCAAGAGGTAGTTACTGGTAGATTAGATAATATTGTCGAAGAAGTAGAAAAGGCAGGTTTAACTTCTCCAGCTATTATTATTATCGGTGAAGTTGTTAACCTAAGAGATACTTTAAAATGGTTTGAAACTAAACCTCTTTTTGGCAAAAGAGTTTTAGTTACTCGTTCACGTGAACAAGCTAGTGATTTATCACAAAAAATTGAAGATTTCGGTGGAGAGTCTTGGGAATATCCTACGATAAACATTAAACCACCAGAAGATTTTACTAAGTTTGATCTTGCTATTGAAAAAATTAATGATTTCAATTGGATAGTATTTACTAGTGTAAATGGAGTTAAATCATTCTTTGCGAGATTAAAATCTTTAAATAAAGACATTCGAGTTTTAGGTAATATTAAGCTTTGTGCAATTGGACCAAAAACTAGAGAAGAAATTGAAAATAAAGGCTTAATTGTTGATTATATGCCTGAAAAATTTGTAGCAGAATCTATTATAGAAGGTTTTAAAACGATATTGAATCCTAATGAAAAAATACTATTACCAAGGGCAGATATTGCAAGACCTATTTTAATTGATAGTCTGTTAGAATTAGGAATGGACGTTACAGAAGTAATGGCTTATCGTACGGTGATCGGTTCAAGAGATAATGAAGAGTTATTAACAAAATTGAAAAACAAGGAAATTCATGTAATAACATTCACTAGTTCTTCAACTGTAAAAAACTTCATTTCTTTAATTGAAAATGAAGATTTAGAAACGATTTTAAATGGTATAACCATTGCTAGCATAGGTCCAATTACATCTGAAACTGCAAGATCTTTAGGTATAAAGGTAGATGTTGAGGCTAAGGAATATACAATTGATGGATTAGTACAAGCATTAGTTGATTATACAAATTAAAGAAGGTGGAGAATTTGGCTTTTCCTGAAACACGATTACGTAGGTTAAGAAAAAATCAAAACTTAAGAGATATGCTTACAAGTACAATTATTACCGTAAATGATTTTGTATACCCCATGTTTGTGATCTATGGAAAGAATAAAGAAATAGAGATTAGTTCAATGCCTGGGGTATATCAATATTCTTTAGATAAACTTGTAGGTGCTGTAGAAAATGTAGTTAAATTAGGGATTAGATCTGTTCTTTTATTTGGTATACCCGAACAAAAAGATAGTGTTGGTACAGGAGCATATATAGAAACTGGTATTGTACAACAAGCTGTAAGACTATTAAAAAAAGAGTTTCCTGATTTAATAATAGTAACTGATGTTTGCTTGTGTGAATATACAAGCCATGGACATTGTGGATTAATCGAAAATGGTAACGTTCTTAATGATCAAACATTAGATTTATTAGCAAAAACTGCCCTATCCCATGCTGAAGCAGGTGCTGATATTGTTGCTCCTTCAGATATGATGGATGGAAGAGTTGGTGCAATTAGAAAAGAACTAGATTTAAAAGGATATGAAAATACTATTTTAATGGCTTATTCTGCCAAATATGCATCTAGTTTTTATGGTCCATTTAGAGAAGCAGCAGACTCAACCCCTCAGTTTGGTGATAGAAAAACCTATCAAATGGATCCGCGAGGAAGTATAAATGAAGCAGTTTTAGAAACTAAACTAGATATTTTAGAAGGCGCTGACATAGTAATGGTAAAACCTGCTATGGCTTATATGGATATAATTCGTAAAATGAAAGATGAATTTTTAACTCCTATTGCTAGTTATAATGTAAGTGGAGAATATTCCATGATAAAAGCTGCAAGTCAAAATGGCTGGATTGATGAAAAAAGCGTAGTATTAGAACTTATGACTGGGTTAAAAAGAGCTGGTAGTGATATTATTTTAACCTATCATGCTGCCAGTATAGCTAAGTGGCTTCAGGAGGTTTAAAAAATGATTATATCTTGGAATACAACTAATCAATGTAATATGTTTTGTAAGCATTGCTATAGAGAAGCAGGAGCTAAGGATAATGAAGAGTTAAATACTGAAGAAGGCAAAATGCTTATCGATGAAATAGTAAAAGCAGGCTTTAAAATTATGATTTTTAGTGGTGGAGAACCACTAATGAGAAAAGATATTTTTGAACTAGTAGAATATGCTGCTAAAAAAGGGTTAAGACCAGTTTTTGGTACAAACGGAACGTTAATAACACAAGAAGTTGCTAAAAAGCTAAAAGATATTGGTACTATGGGAATGGGAATAAGCTTAGATAGTTTAGACCCTAAAAGACATGATACTTTTAGGGGTTACGAAGATGGTTTTAAACAAGCTGTGGAAGGTATGGAAAACTGTGTCAAGGCAGGATTACCTTTTCAAATACATACTACAGTAATGGATTGGAATAGCTCTGAGTTAGAAGCTATTACTGATTTTGCAGTTGAAAAGGGAGCAGTAGCTCACCATATCTTTTTCCTCGTTCCTACCGGGCGAGCTGTAGATATAGAAGAAGAGACTTTAAGAGCACAGGAATATGAAGATATCATCACTAGAATATTAAAAAAACAAAAAGAAGTTCCAATTGAATTAAAACCTACTTGTGCTCCACAATTTATTAGAATTGCAAAGCAATTAGATATGGATATAAGGTTTAAAAAAGGATGCTTAGCAGGATTATCTTATTGCATTATTAATCCTAAGGGAGAAGTACAGCCTTGTGCATATTTAAATATTCCTTTAGGTAATGTAAGGGATAAACCTTTTAGTCAAATTTGGAAAGAAGATCCTGTTTTAAAAGAATTACGTACGCTTGATTATAAAGGTGGATGCGGGGTTTGCGATTTCAAAACTTCATGTGGTGGATGTAGAGCAAGAGCTTATTTTTATCATGAAAAAGATTACATGGCTGAAGAACCGTGGTGTTTATATCAAGGAAGAAAAGGTTATTAATGTATGGGAGGGAACATAATGAATAAAGGTTATGAATTATCTCAAAAACTATTTGCAGAAGCAAAGGAGTATATTCCAGGTGGAGTTAATAGTCCAGTAAGAGCTTTTACATCCGTCGATACTTCACCTGTATTTATAGACCATGGATTAGGTTCTAAATTTTTTGATGTAGATGGTAATGAGTATATAGACTATGTTTTATCATGGGGACCTTTAATTTTAGGTCATTGCCATCCTAGTGTTGTAAAATCACTTGAAGCTTGTATACTTAAAGGTACTGGTTTTGGCACACCTACAGAAATAGAAACAGAGGTTGCTAAAAAAATAGTTAATGCAATTCCTTCGATTGAGATGGTTAGAATGGTAAACTCTGGTACTGAGGCAACTATGAGTGCTTTAAGATTAGCTAGAGCATATACTAACCGTGATAAAATTGTTAAATTTGAAGGCTGTTACCATGGACATTCAGATCCACTATTAATTAAAGCTGGTTCTGGTGCACTAACGCATGGTGTTCCTTCTAGTCCTGGAGTCCCAGCTAGTATAGCTGGAAATACAATTAATGCAACATATAATGATTTAGAAGGAATTAAAAAGATTTTCAAGGAAATAGGAGAAGAAGTAGCAGCTGTAATTATTGAACCTGTTGCAGGAAACATGGGAACAGTATTACCTGAACCTGGATTTTTAGAAGGAATTAGAGAAGTAACCAAAGAATATGGTGCTTTATTAATTTTTGATGAAGTAATGACTGGGTATAGAGTTGCTTTTGGTGGAGCTCAATGTTTATATAATATTAAACCAGATATTACCTGTTTAGGGAAAATAATTGGTGGCGGCTTACCAGTAGGTGCTTATGGTGGTAGTAAAGAAATCATGAGTAAGATATCTCCAAGTGGATCAGTTTATCAAGCAGGCACACTTTCAGGAAACCCATTAGCAATGAGTGCTGGACTTGCCATATTAAATGAGTTAGAAAAAGAAGGAGTTTATGAAAAATTAAATACTTTAACAACTTCTTTAACTGATGGTTTAAAAAATGCGGCGAATAAAGTGGGTGTACCTGTAACTATTAACAAAGTAGGAGCGATGTTTACCCTGTTTTTCACTGATGAAAAAGTAAATAACTTTACTACTGCAACTAGTTCTAATTTAGAAAAATTTAATGTATTTTTTAAACATATGTTATCTAATGGAATTTATTTTGCACCTTCCCAGTTTGAGTCTGCATTTTTATCTACAGCTCATACGCAAGAGAATATAAATTATACCATTCAGATAAGTGAGGAAGCTTTTAATAAAGTGAAAAATATTTAAAACACTTAGTTTATCTAAGTGTTTTTTTCTTGTAACAAACAAATTAATTTTGAATATTCATGTAAGGAGAGTATTTATTTAATTTTCTTAAATTTATGACTATTAAATATAACTTACCTAAAACTTATTAGGAGGTTAAAACGAGATGAGAATTTTAAAGGAGTATCTAGTTTCGCCTGATAAGCTAAAGAAAAAGGTAGAACTTGTTAATTTAAGTTTTGAAACTACCAAAGAGTTATCTTCAGGAGAAACAATTATTGGTCAGGAAAGAGCAATTAAGTCCATGGATTTCGGATTGCAAATTAAAAAGAGTGGCTACAATATATTTATAACAGGGTTAACTGGAACTGGAAAAACATCATATGCAGAGTTGTCTTTGGGGAAATTTGCAAAACACGAAGAAATCCCAAATGATATTTGTTATGTATATAATTTTACTAAACCTAGTTTACCATTATGCATTGAACTAGAAGCAAGTAAGGGCAAAGAGCTTAAAGAGGATATGAAAAAATTTATTGAAAAACTAAAAGAAGTAATACATACTGTCTTTTTAGCAGAAAACTACGAAGAAAAGAAAAAAGAAATTATAAAGGATTATAAGGAAAAAAGAAATCAAATTATCGAAGAATTAAGAATTTATGCTAAGGATAAAAACTTTCTTTTAAAAAGCACAACTTCTGGATATATTACTTTACCAATGATTGAAAACAAAGAAATTACAAATGATGAATTTGAAACATTAGAGGAAACATTAAAAAGCGAAATTGAAGAAAATTCTGAAAAGGTACAACAAAAAGCCCTTGAAGTTTTAAAAGAAATAGAAAAAATTGAAAAAAATTCTGAAGTAAAGCTCATTAAGTTAAAAGAAAAAACAGGTTTATCCATTGTAAAATACTTTATTTGTTGTTTGCAAACTAAATATCTTACAAATAAAAAATTGTATAATTATTTTATAGAACTTAAAGAAGATATCTTAAAAAACTTAGATATTTTTTTACCAGACGAAGATGACGACGAAGATGAAGATGATGAAGATGATAAAATTAATAGTTTAAAAAGAAAAACTGAAAAGGAGTTATTTTTAAAAAGATATCAAGTTAACCTATTAATTGATAATAGTAATTTAGAAGGGGCACCAGTAATTGTTGAATTAAATCCCAATTTTCAAAACATACTTGGCAAATTAGAATACGATAATGATAAAGGTTCTTTAACTACTAATTTCATGAAAATAAAACCCGGGGCACTTCATAAAGCAAATGGTGGATATTTAGTTTTACAGGCAAAAGATGTATTAACTAACCCTTATGTATGGGAAAGTTTAAAACGCACCTTAAAATCTAATAAAATATATATAGAAGATATCAAAGAACAAGTTGGATATGTCACGATTGCGAGTTTAAAGCCTGAACCAATTGATATGAATATCAAGGTGATTTTACTAGGACCTCCTTATATTTATAGTTTACTATATGACAAGGATGAGGATTTTCGTAAACTATTTAAAATTAAAGTAGCCTTTGATTATGAGATGTCAAGCAATGACAAAAATACAAGCAAAATGGTGTATTTTATTGCGTATCACTGTAACAAAGATAATTTAAAACATTTTAATTATGAAGCAGTAATTAAAGTAATTGAATATAGTAATCGACTAGCAGGAAATCAAGATAAGCTAACTACTAGGTTTAATGAGTTATTAGAGATAATATATGAGGCCGATACTTATGCTAAAATTGATAACTCAGAATATGTTTTAGGTGAGCACGTACAAAAAGCCATCGAAGAAAAAAAATATAGACATAATTTATATGAAGAAAAAGTGTATGAACAAATAGGAAGTGGTAAAGTTTTAATATCAGTAGAGGGTTATAAGGTTGGTGAAATAAATGCATTATCGGTTGTAGATATAGGTGATTATACTGTAGGAAAACCAAATAGAATTACGGCTACAACCTACATGGGAAAAGAAGGAGTAATAAATATAGAAAGAGAGACAAATTTAAGTGGTAATATTCATGATAAAGGTTTATTAATTTTAAAAGGATACTTAGGTGAACAATTTGCTCAAAATTATGCACTAACGCTATCTGCTAAAATCTGTTTTGAACAATTATATGGTGGCATTGATGGAGACAGTGCCTCTAGCACAGAATTATATGTACTACTATCTAGTCTTTCGGACTGTGCTATAAATCAAGGTATAGCTGTTACGGGATCTATTAATCAAAAAGGAGAAATTCAACCGGTGGGTGGAATTACTGAAAAGATAGAAGGGTTTTATGATATTTGTAAAATTAAAGGTTTTACAGGGAGCCAAGGAGTCTTAATACCTAAGAAGAATATTTCAGATTTAGTATTAAAAGACGAAATCATTGAAGCAGTAAAAGAAGGAAAATTTAGTATATACGCAATTGACGATATTAAACAAGGAATAGAAATTCTTACAGGTCAAACTGCAGGGACAAAAGATTCTACAGGCAGATATCCTGAAGGAACGTTGTATCATAAAATAGAATTAAGATTAGAAAAATATAGAAAAGAATTGAATTGTACTAATATAAAACAATAGTAAGTTAAGCTACCTATGAGTTTAGGTAGCTGTTTTTTTGAGCATATTAATTATTATAAACCTTAATTTGTTATTTTTCTTAGGAAATCATATTTGGGAGGATTTAAATATGCAGTATGGATGTATGGTTTGTAATGGAATCGAACAGTTTGCGCCAGAATGCAAAAGATGTCATCAAAAGATGAAGGATTTAGGAAGAATAGAAGATTATTATTCGTCTTATAGCCCTTATGAAGAACAGGATTCAATTGCTATCTTACAAGAAGCTACTAATGCTTGTATCCATTTGATTCATTGTGAAGAATGTAGCTATACCAAAAAGATAAAAATACCTTACACAAAAATATAATTAAAAAAATAAGGTTGTTTACTTAAGAAAATAAAGGACTTAGAAAAGAAATGTAGAAATTTATGTTAACTAATATTTTTTTAAGGTGAAATTATGACGATAAAAGAAAATATCAAAAAAACAAAAAGACGAAAAAAATCGTCAAAAAGCTTAAAACTACCTAAAATAATTTTTATTATGGTTATTTTGTGGTTTTTTGGTAATGCAATTTATAGCTTTGTGATAAGTTCCTTAATTCAAACTGAACTAGCAGCAGAGGGAGTTATTGAAAAAAATTATGAAACACATGGTTTCATAATTAGAGAAGAACATATTATTACTACACCGTCATCAGGAACAATTGAGAATTTATTTCCAGATGGGGAAAAAATAGCAAAAAATAATGAAGTATATGCTATTAAAACTGTTAAAGGCAATGCATTACAAAAAGGACAACAAGTTTCTGTAAAGGCTCCAATATCTGGAATAGTATCTTATAATATAGATGGATTAGAAAGTAATTTTAGTGAGGATGAACTACAAAATATTAATATCAAGAAATTAGCACAACTGCAACCTAAAAATACTAATAATACCAAAAAACAAGTTGTAGAAAAGGGAACAGAAGTTTGTAAAATTATTGATAACTTAAAAGATATAAAATGTTTTATAGAATTTCCTTTAAATACATTTAATAAGCCAATTCAACAAGGTCAAGTCTTACAAATTAGATTGCCTAAATACGATGAAGTTGTATTTGCTCCAGTTATTGATTTAAAAGGAGTTGGAAATAAGGCACAAATCTTGGTGGAGATTCCACGGATGTGTTATAGTTTAATTAATGAAAGGGTTATCGATATTGAAATTATCACTAAAAAGAAAGAAGGAATACTACTTCCTTCCAAAGCAATAGTTTATAATGAAAACAAAGAATCCGGGGTATATTGGAAAAATAGAGGACTAGTTTTATGGCGTCCTATTAAAGTTATTGAAAAAAAAGATAATATAGTTTTGGTTCAAGGGATAGATCCTTTAACAGAGGTAATCACAAATCCTAAATGGGTTAAAAAAGGACAATATTTATACTAGGAGTGAATGATAGTGGATATTATTGAAAACTTTAAAAAAGTTAACAACAATATTGCTAATGCAATAGAAAAGGGAAATAAGGGTAATAAGGTTTCTTTAATAGCTGTAACTAAAAATCATACTATTGAAGAAATTTCAAATATTGTTAATCAAAATCACTTTTTATTAGGTGAAAATAGAGTACAGGAGTTACTAGAAAAGTATGATAGCTTACCAGAAGAAGTACAGTGGCATTTAATTGGTCATTTACAAAAAAACAAAGTCAAATATATAACGGATAAAGTTAAATTAATCCATTCCCTTGATAGCTATGGTTTGGCAAAAGAAATAAATAAGAGAATGAAACCTTTAGAAAAACCAATGGATTGTTTGGTTCAAGTAAATATAGCGGAAGAAGAAAGTAAATTTGGTTTAAAAATAGCTGAAACTATACCTTTCATTGAAGAAGTTAGTCATTTACCTTTTGTTAGAATTAAAGGATTAATGACAATGGCACCATATGTAGAAAATCCAGAAGAAGTTAGACCAGTATTTAAAGAAGCATATAATATTTTTCAGCAAGTAAAAGAAAAAAACATCCCAAATGTTAATATGGATACTTTATCTATGGGTATGACTAATGATTATCAAATAGCAATTGAAGAAGGTGCAACTATAGTAAGAGTTGGAAGTGCAATTTTTGGACCTCGAAGTTATAACTAAAAGGTGTGGGGGGGAATAATAATGGTAATGGATAAATTATTAAACTTAATGGGTTTTGCTGATGAACAAGAAGAAATATATGAAGAAACGAGTGAACCAGAAGAAAAAAGACGAAAAGGACAAATAGTTGCTCTACATAATAGAGAAAGTGTAAAAGTTAAAGTTGTTGAGCCTTTATGTTTTGAAGAAGCACAAAAAATAGCTGATGATTTAAAAAATCGAAAAGCTGTGGTAATTAATTTAGAACAAGCTGAATTAGATTTAGCTATACGTGTTATAGATTTTGTCGGTGGAACTGCATATGCGATTGGTGGCTCAATGCAAAAAATAGGTAAAGGAATAATTTTAGTTGTTCCCCCAAATATAGACATTGATGGAAGTCTAGCAGAAGTTAACCAAATCGAACAAAAAGATAAAGAAGTATTTTCCTGGGTATCTAATTTTCCCAAAAAGGAGAATTCTAGATAATGTCAAAATACAAGTTAGGCATAATAGGAATAGGAGCAATGGCTGAAGCAATTGTAAGAGGTGTAGTAAAAACTAACCTATTTAACCAGCAAGAAATTATTGCTTCGGGGCGTAGAGATGAACGCTTAAATTATATCACCAATCAACTAGGAATTAGCACAACTAAAGACAATAAAGAAATATTTAATAATTCAGAAATTGTGATGATTTGTGTTAAACCACAAAATCTTGAAGAAGCAATAAAAGAAGTAAATTTAGAAAAAAAGAATATCCTGATTATTTCGATAATTGTAGGAATTACAACCACTAGATTAGAAGATCTTTTAGGTAAAAATCCTATTATTAGAGTAATGCCTAATACACCTGCTTTAATAGGAGAAGGTATGACAGCTTTATGTAAAAATAAATATGCTCATGAAGAACATATTGAAGTTGCGCAAAATATTTTTGAGCAAATTGGTAAAACTATTATCACAGAAGAAAATATGATAGATGCTGTAACTGGTTTAAGTGGAAGTGGACCCGCTTATGTATATCAGTTTATTGAAGCTCTAGCTGATGGTGGAGTTTTAGTAGGATTACCTAGACAGGTGGCCTACGAATTAGCAGTACAAACAATTATAGGATCTGCAAAAATGGTAAGAGAAACTGGAATGCATCCAGGAGAGTTAAAAGATAAGGTTACATCCCCAAAAGGAACAACTATTGAAGGTATACGCGTATTGGAGAAAAACGCTTTTAGGGCTACAGTAATAGAGGCAGTAGAAGCCAGCTACCTAAAGGCTAAAAATATTGGATCATAAATAGAGGTGTTTTAATGTTATTGTTTAAGTTGATAGTTACAGCTTTTGATGTAATGAGTTGGTTAATTATAGCTAGGGTATTATTGTCGTGGATACCACATAATCCCCAAAATATGATAATCAATTTCATATATGAATTAACAGAATTGATACTAGGACCTATTAGAAGATTTATGCCTAGTCTTGGAGGCTTAGACTTTTCACCAGTAATTGCTATTATATTTTTAGATTGGTTGTTAAAACCACTTGTTTTATCTTTATTAAGTATAATTCTTTAAATGAAAAAGGTGAATATAATTTTAAACAGTGATACAAAAGAGTTTATAAAAAGACTAGAAGATAAAGTAGAATTAGTTATAAAGAGAAATCAAGTACAGGTAACTGAATTTATAGACCCCTATTTATGTAAAGTCGGCGAAGATCTTTTAAAAAAGAATTCTTACATAAAATATTTAAGTTATGGTGGAACTGATGAATGTGAACGAAAAAGAATAATTATTTCACCCGACTTCGTTGAAATGGACAGAGGCTTGTCTGGGATAAGTGTTATTGAATATAAAGGAAATTTGGAATATCTAAAGGTTAGTCATAGAGACTTTTTAGGTGCCTTACTGTCACTTGGAATTAAAAGAGAAAAAATTGGTGATATTTATCCTAATAATGATGGTTGTATAGTTATGATTAATGAGGAATTATCAGATTATATTATTATAAATGCACCTAAAATTAAAGGCGTTCCTTTGACAGGTGTTAAGTTACCACTAGGTACTTGGCAACGGCCCAAAGAACAAACAAAAGATATTTTTGTGAGTTTAGCTTCGTTACGTTTAGACGCTGTTGTCGCAAATGGTTTTGGAATATCTAGAGCTAAAGCTTCTGAAGAAATCAAAAAAGGGAAAGTAAAAGTTAATTGGAGAGAAGTTCAAAGTTTATCAAATATTTGTGAGGAAAAAGATGTAATCTCTTTTAGAGGAAAAGGTAGAATTATTTTAGAAGAAGTAATTGGACAAACTCACAAAGGACGAATAAAAACTAAAATCATACGTTTTCAGTAGGAGGGATAGGGGTGCTTACTCCATTAGATATACATAATAAAGAATTTAAGAGGTCATTACGTGGTTATGATGTAGACGAAGTAGACGAATTTTTAGATGAAGTGATAAAAGATTATGAAAAAACATATAAAGACAATTTAGATTTAAAAGATAAAATTGAAAAAACTCAAGGTGATATAAATAGATATAAAGATTTAGAGGAAACTTTACATAATACACTTGTTCTAGCCCAAAAGACAGCTGAGGAAGTTAGAATTAATGCTCATAAAGAAGCTGAGTTAATTATACAAAAAGCACAAAAGGATGCAGAAAATATTATATCTGGAGCAAATCAAAAGATTATTGATATTAAGGTAGAGTATAAACAATTTCAAAATAATGTACAACAATTTAAAGCCCAATTTAAATCTTTTTTATTAACTCAACTTGAACTAGTGGAAGAAGAAAAAGCAAAAGAATCTGAAATGTATGGAGAAAATATTGTCCTTTCTAACGCAGAATGAGCAAGGAGTACAAATTAAGGTTAGGCTTCAGCCGAGGGCAAGTAAAAATGAAATAAAAGGAATGCAGGGCGACAGTTTGAAATTAAGACTTACTTCTCCTCCAGTTGATGGGGAAGCAAATAATGCTTGTCAGCTTTTTTTTTCTAAGTTATGTAAAATTCCTAAAACTAATATACTTATAATAAGTGGGCATAAAAGTAGAAATAAAACCATCTTAATTAAAAACTTAACGAAGGAATCAATGACACAAATATTACAAGACTATATATAAAACCTATAAATTAAAAATCCAAAGCAAATTAAGTTAACTTAATCTAGCTTTGGATTTTTTTATTAAAGGAATATATAACCTAATATAGAATACAATAACTATGGTAGTTTTTTACAATAAGTGATGTTTATATAATTCTTTATATTAATATAAAATAATTATTACTACAATTTTAGAAAAAAGGGATGAAAAATATGGATACTATGTTACCAAGTGAGTATGAGCGATATTTATTTCACGAAGGGAGTTTAAATAAAAGTTATAAATTGATGGGATCACAGATTGTAACCGAAAACAAAACTAAAGGCGTTCGTTTTAATGTGTGGGGTCCAAATGCAAAGGAAATTAAAATTGTAGGGGACTTTAACAATTGGAATGGTAAACATCATAATATGCATAAAATTTCTGGTTCTGGAATTTGGACTTTATTTATTCCTAATTTAGCAAAAGGTGATATTTATAAATATGAAATATATACATATTGGGGAGAAGTTTTTCAAAAATCAGACCCTTATGCCTTATATTCGGAATTAAGACCAAAGTCTGCTACGGTCATTTATGATTTAGATAACTATTCTTGGGAAGATTCCAATTGGCAAAAGAAAAAAATATCTTATGAATCTATATATAATAAACCGATAAATATATATGAGGTGCATCTTGGTTCATGGAAAAGAAAAAAAATGGAGACACATATAACTATCGTGAATTAGCAATGCATTTAGTTGAATATGTAAAGGATATGGGATATACCCACATTGAGTTGTTACCAATAATGGAGCATCCTTTTGATGGGTCATGGGGATATCAAATTACAGGTTATTTTTCAGTTACTAGCAGATTTGGGACTCCTGAAGATTTCAAATATTTTATAGATAAGTGTCATCAAAATGACATAGGTGTAATTTTAGATTGGGTACCTGCACATTTTTGTAAGGATGGTCATGGTTTAGCTAGATTTGACGGGACTAATATATATGAAAAAGATGAAAATGAGCAATGGGGCACACTGAATTTTAATTATGGTACCCCAGAAGTAGTAAGTTTTCTTATTTCAAATGCTATTTTTTGGCTAAACGAATATCATATAGATGGATTAAGGGTAGATGCAGTTGCTAGTATGCTTTATTTAGATTATGGAAATCAAAGCAAATGGCAGCCCAATAAATACGGTGGCAGGGAAAATCTAGAGGCTATTGATTTTATGAAAAAATTAAATGAAGCTGTTTTTAAGTATTTTCCAAATGCTTTAATGTTTGCAGAAGAATCAACAGAATGGCCATTAGTTACTAGACCTACACATATTGGCGGATTAGGTTACAACTATAAATGGAACATGGGTTGGATGAATGATATTTTAAAATATATGGAAATGGATCCAATACATCGTAAATGGCATCATAATTTATTAACCTTTTCTTTTATGTATACTTTCTCAGAAAACTTTCTGTTACCTTTATCTCATGATGAAGTAGTGCATGGAAAAAAATCTTTAATTGAAAGAATGCCAGGTGACTATTGGAAAAAGTTTGCAGGACTTAGAACTTTATATGCTTATATGATGAGTCACCCAGGAAAAAAGTTATTATTTATGGGAGGCGAATTTGGTCAGTTTATAGAATGGCGTTTTTATGATGAATTAGATTGGTTTTTATTAGATTATGATATGCATAACAAATGTCAAATTTATGTAAGGGATTTAAATAAATTTTATTTAAAAGAAAAATCACTATATGAACAAGATCACAATTGGTCGGGCTTTGAATGGATTGATGCGAATAATTTTAATCAAAGCATAATAGTATTAATGAGAATGGCAGAAAATAATGATGATTTTTTAATTGTTGTTTGTAATTTTACACCGGTTTTTTATGAAAAATACCGTATTGGAGTACCTGTTTTAGGGGAATATAATGAGGTATTTAATAGTGATAAAGATATATATGGTGGATCAAACCAATTAAATGATGGAGTATTAATAGCAGACAAGGAAAAATGGCATAATAAACCATATTCACTAGAATTAAAAGTTCCACCTTTAGCATGTATTTTTCTAAGAAATATTAAAAAAGAAATTGAAATTATTGATCCTAAAAATATTAAGGAGGAATTATGATTAAGCTAGATAAAGAAAACTTTAAAAAAGCTTATTTAGAGAAATTTCAAGAGTGTCATGGGAAAAATTTAAGTGAAGGTACAGATATAGATAAATTTACAACCTTTGGAGCATTAATACGTGATCTTATGACGTCTCCTTGGATTAAAACTAATAATTTCTATTTAGAAAAACAAAAAAACAAGTTTATTATTTTTCAATTGAGTTTTTATTAGGTAGTTTATTAAAATCATATTTAATAAATTTAGGGATAGAAGATGTGGCTAAAGAGGCGTTAAGTGAATTAGATATTGATTTAGATATGATTGAACATATAGAACATGATGCTGGCTTAGGTAATGGGGGTTTGGGTCGCTTAGCAGCTTGCTTTCTAGAATCTATGGCATCTCTTGGAATAGCTGGTCATGGTTGTGGAATCCGGTATAAATATGGATTATTTGAACAAAAAATCATTAACGGCTTTCAAGTGGAATTACCAGATAATTGGCTAAAGAATGGAAATGTATGGGAAATAAGAAAATCAGACAAATCCGTAGTAGTTAAATTTGGAGGAAACATACGTATTCAAACTACAAATGGAAAAGATGAATTTATCCATGAAAACTATGAACCTATTTTAGGTGTACCTTATGATATGCCAGTAATTGGATACAAAAATGAAATCGTTAATACACTGCGTTTATGGAGTGCTGAGTCTGAAAAAAGCGATTTTGATCTTTCTTCTTTTAATAAGGGAGATTATCAAAAGGCAGTAGAGTACAAAAATTCTGTTGAGGCTATATCTCAAATTCTTTACCCTGATGATAGTAGTTATGAAGGTAAAATTTTAAGACTTAAACAACAGTACTTTTTTGTTTCTAGTGGTTTACAAAGCATTGTTAGAAGATATAAAAAGAAAAATGGCTCCTTAGAAAATTTTGCAGAAAAAATTGCTGTTCATATAAATGACACTCATCCAGCTCTTTGTGTACCTGAGTTAATGCGAATTTTAATTGATGAAGAACATTTTGGTTGGGATGAAGCTTGGGATATTACGACAAATACTCTTTCTTATACAAATCATACAATTTTGCCAGAAGCACTTGAAAAATGGCCAATTGACTTATTTAAGTCGTTGTTACCACGAATTTATATGATTGTAGAGGAAATAAATGAAAGATTTACAAAAAGTCTATGGGACAAATATCCTGGCAACTGGGATTTAATAAGTGATTTAGCCGTGATAAGTAACGGGAATATTAAAATGGTAAACTTAGCTATCGTGGGAAGTAAATATGTTAATGGGGTAGCTAAAATTCATACAGAGATTCTAAAAAATAAAGTTATGAATAATTTCTATAACTTATATCCTCATAAATTTAATAACAAAACGAACGGAGTAACTCACAGGAGATTTTTATTGAAAGCTAACCCAAAATTAAGTAATACTATTTCGGATGCTATTGGTACTAAATGGATTGAAAAGCCAACCGAATTAATGAAATTACTAAAATTTAAAGATGACCAATCCTTTAGAGAAAAGATAGCCATAGCTAAAAGGTATAATAAATCAATTTTGACTAAATATATAAAAGATGAATATAATTTAGTAATTGATGAAACGTCAATATTTGATGTTCATATTAAAAGAATTCATGCTTATAAACGACAATTAATGAATGTTTTTCATATTATGGATTTATATAATCGCTTAAAAGAAAACCCGAATTTAGATATAACACCTAGAACCTTTATTTTTGCAGGTAAAGCTGCCCCCGGGTATGTGCTGGCAAAAGATATAATTAAATTAATTAATACGTTAGCTTTTAAAGTTAATAATGATAAATTAATTAAAGATAAAATAAAAATTATTTTTATTGAGAATTATAATGTAACTTTAGCAGAAATGCTAATTCCAGCAGCTGATATTAGTGAGCAAATTTCAACAGCAAGTAAAGAAGCTTCTGGTACAGGAAATATGAAGTTTATGATGAATGGAGCTCTCACCTTAGGAACACTTGATGGTGCAAATGTTGAAATAAAAGATGAAGTTGGATACGAGAATATGTTTATCTTTGGTTTAAAAGCTGATGAAGTTATTCATTATTATGATAATGGTGGATATAATGCATGGCATGTATATAACCACGATTATCGAATTAAAAAAATACTTAATCAGCTTGTAGATGGTTTTTTTGAGCATGAGCCAGAAGAATTTAGACTAATTTATGATTCACTACTTGGTCACAACGATGAATTTTTTGTATTAAAAGATTTTTCCTCTTATGTAGATACGCAGTCATTAGTAGATGAAAAATATCGTGACAAACAAAGATGGAATAAAATGTGTATAAATAATATCGCCCATTCTGGTATTTTTTCTAGTGATCGAACAATATCAGAGTATGCTAAGCAAATATGGGAAATTAATGACAAATGGTTATAAACAGGCATATAAATATCTATAAGTGAAAAATACAAAAATAAAAATTATTTAAGTAAATAAGAATCAGGGGGTTAATTAATGTCTAAAAAGGAATGCGTAGCTATGTTACTAGCAGGGGGGCAGGGAAGTAGACTTGGTGTATTAACACGTCAACTTGCGAAACCTGCTGTACCTTTTGGCGGCAAATATCGTATTATTGATTTTCCTTTAAGTAATTGTAAAAACTCTGGTATTGATACGGTAGGTGTTCTAACTCAATATAAACCATTTATTCTTAATTCTTATATAGGAATAGGAAGCACTTGGGATCTTGATAGCTCAATAGATGGAGGAGTATATTTACTCCCCCCTCATATGAGGGAAGATGGAGGTAAATGGTACAAGGGAACAGCTAATGCTATTTACCAAAACATTGATTTTATTGAAGATCATGACCCTGAATATGTTTTAATTATTTCGGGCGATCATATTTATAAAATGGATTATTCAATTATGTTAGATTACCATAAAGAAAAAAATGCTGATGCAACAATTGCAGTAATAGAGGTTACCTTAGATGAGGCTAGTAGATTCGGAATTATGAATGCAAATAGTAATGATAAAATATATGAATTTGAAGAAAAACCAGAACATCCTAAAAGTAATTTAGCTTCTATGGGTATTTATATTTTCAATTGGAAAGTATTAAAAGAATATTTAATGGAAGATGAAAAAAACTTAAATTCTAAAAATGATTTTGGAAAAAATATAATTCCATCTATGGTTGAAGATGAAATGAATGTGTATGCGTTTAAACATGAAGGATACTGGAAAGATGTCGGGACTATTGAGAGCTTCTTTGATGCTAATATGGATTTATTAGATGGAAAATCAGAATTAAATCTTTTCGATGAAAAAACTAAAGTATATTCAAAGAGCCTAACTTTACCACCACATTACATTGCTGAAACGGCAAAGGTTAGTAATTCTTTTATCGCAGATGGTTGTCAAGTTTATGGGCAAGTTGAACATTCAATACTTTTTCCCGGTGTTTATGTAGGAAAAGATACTGTAATAAAGGATTCAGTGATTATGCCAAATGTAAAGACAGGTGAAAAATGTAAGATTAAAAAAAGTATTGTTTGTGAAAATACTTATATTGGTGAGTGTTCTACTATTGGTGTATATGATGCTTACAAAAATACAAATAATAATTATCCGGAGATAACAGTAATTGGAGAAAATGTTATAATACCTTCAAATACTAATATTATAAGTGGTAATACGATTAATTGTTGTGATGAAGATAAAAATATTGGCATGATTAGCTAGAGAAGGTGGATATATGAAAAATACAATGGGTATTATTATGACAACTAAAAGTGATAAAATACTAAAAGGCTTAACCAAAGATAGGTCTATGGCGGCAGTACCATTTGGAGGAAGATATAGATTAATTGATTTTCCTTTATCAAATATGGTTAATGCAGGAATCGTTAATATTGGGATAATTGTTTCTCATAAGTTTAGGGCACTTACAGATCATTTAGGATCAGGCAAGGAATGGGGGTTAAATAAAAAAAATGAGGGTTTATTTATTTTACCCTCTGATAGTCCAGGGATTTTAAATAAAACATTAAGAATAGATTTAAAAGACATCTATGTAAATATAGATTATATTGAAAGATCATTTGAAAAGTATGTAGTAATAGCAGGTGTTAATATAATTCATTCAATTGATCTTAAGGAATTAATTTCAAATCATATTCAAAAAGAAAGTGATATAACGTTAACATATAAAGTTGTAGATAGAAATGAAGAAATATATTCTGATTGTGCTTTTATTGATATTAATGATCAAGATAGAGTTATCAGGATAGATAAAGATAATGATTCTTGGGATATGGATAAATTATCATTAGAAGTTTGTATTTTAGAAAGAGAATTACTATTAGAAATACTTGAAGTAGCAGTAAAGTCTGGTATTTGGGATTTTGAAGATTTATTAAATAGAAATATGGAAGAATTAAAAGTCTATGGTTATGAACATGAAGGATATGTAGCTAATATAAATTCATTAGATAATTACTATAAGTATAGTAAAGGGTTACTTGATCCAAATATTCAACAAGAACTATTTTTTAAAAATGGTAAAATTAGAACTAAAACTAAAGATGGTCCACCTACGAATTATAGATCAAGTTCAACTATTAAGAATGCATTAGTATCAAGTGGATGTTTAATAGAAGGAACATTAGAATCAAGCCTATTATCTAGAAATGTCAAAATAGGTGAAAACTCACTTGTAAGAAATAGTATAATTATGCAAAGCTGCCATATCGAAGAAAATGTAGTTTTAGAAAATGTAATTTTAGATAAAAATGTTCATGTTACAAAAGGAAAGGTTTTAAAAGGTAGTGAAAACAATATTATTTTAATCGGTAAAAATACTGTTATATAGGAAAGGAAAATATCATGAAAGTACTTTATGCGGCAGCTGAAAGCGCACCTTTTGTCCAAAGTGGAGGATTAGGAGAGGTTATAGGATCTTTACCAAAATATTTAAAAAAGCAACAAGTAGATGTGCGAGTTATTTTACCAAAATATGAAGATATCAATGATGTCTTTAAAGATAAAATGAAATATATTACAGATTTTCTTGTACCCATAGGATGGAGAAAACAGTATTGTGGGATTAGTAAATTAATTCATGAAAACATTACTTTCTATTTCGTCGACAATGAATATTATTTTAAAAGAAAAGGCTTATATGGATACCCCGATGATGGGGAACGTTTTGCGTTTTTTAATAAAGCTGTATTAGAAGCTTTACCTTATTTGGATTTTACCCCTGATATCATTCACTGCCATGATTGGCATACTGGGATGCTAAGTGTATTACTTGATAGTAATTATAAAAACAATCCTTTTTATCAGAATATTAAAACAGTTTATTCAATACATAATCTTAAATATCAAGGCGTTTTTCCTAGATCAGTTTTAACTGAGTTGTTTAATTTAAGTGAAAATTATTTTGTGACAGATAAATTAGAGTTTTATGGGGATATTAATTTTATGAAAGGTGGTATAGTTTTTTCTAATTTAGTTACTACGGTTAGTAAAAGTTATGCTGAAGAAATTAAATATCCCTACTTTGGAGAAAATCTAGATGGACTTCTTAGACAAAAGGAATATAAATTAAGAGGTATTTTAAATGGTATAGACTTTGAGAAATTTGACCCTCAAAAAGATAAAAACTTATTTGTGAATTATAAAAATTCTTTATCAAAAAAGAACAAAAATAAAATAAAATTGCAAGAACAACTTGGTTTACCAGTAAATGAAAATACACCTATTATTTCCATTGTGTCGCGCTTAGCAAATCAAAAAGGTTTAGATTTAGTTGAACGTATATTAGATGAGATGTTAAATCTTGATATTCAAATGGTTGTTTTAGGAACAGGAGAAAAGAAATACGAAGATATGTTTAAATATTTTGCTTATAAATATCCGACTAAGTTATCCCTTAATCTATATTTTGAGGGAAGTATTGCTCAAAAAATATATGCAGGATCTGATTTGTTTTTAATGCCTTCGCTTTTTGAACCCTGCGGACTAGGGCAATTAATTGCACTACGATATGGAACTATTCCAATAGTAAGGGAAACAGGTGGTTTAAAAGATACAATTGTCCCATTTAATGAGTATACAGATAAAGGTAATGGTTTTAGTTTTGCAAATTATAATGCTCATGAATTATTATTTACGATTAAACGAGCTCTTAGTTTTTATCAGGATAAAAAGTTATGGTCTAAGTTAGTAGAAAGAGCTACTAAAGAAGATAATAGCTGGGAGAAATCTTCCTTAGAATATAAGAATCTTTATCAAGAATTGATAGATATTAAATAAGGTAATTATATTGGATGGTGTAATATTGATGGAAAAGGCTTGGATTTACCATAATTCCTATGAGGAATACTATCGTAATCCTTTCGGTGCAGTTACATGCGATAGAGAAATAACGCTTAGAATAGCTGTAAAGTGTAATAGCAAAATCGAAAACATATTATTAGCTTTAAAGAAAAGTAAAGATAATACTGAAACAAACCTTCAGATGAACTTTGAAGAAAATAAGGATAATTATACTATATATAAAGTGACCTTTAAAACATCAATTAATCCAGGTTTATTGTGGTATTATTTTATCATTCAGGTAAATGGGGATAAGCTTTTTTATGGTAATAATGCTAAACAAAAAGGTGGAGAAGGACAAATTTTAAATACACTTCCACCAGCTTATCAAATAACAGTATATAAAAAAAATCAGACGCCTAGTTGGTATAAGGAAGCAGTATTTTATCAAATTTTTGTGGACCGTTTCCATAATAGTTGTGGAGAAGGTAAATTTTTAAGTTTAAAAGATAAATCGTTACTTCATTCTAGTTGGAACGATAGTCCCATGTATTTTAAAAATCCAGATGGAAGTATTAAAAGGTGGAACTTTTTTGGTGGAAATTTACAAGGAATTATTGATAAATTAAGTTATTTACATGATTTAGGTATAAACGCAATATATCTAAATCCTATTTTTGAAGCATCAAGTAATCATAAATATGATACAGGTGATTATAAAAAAATAGATCCTATGTTTGGAGATGAAGAAACCTTTAGGGATTTATGTAAAAAGGCGAATGAATTAGGTATAAATATTATTTTAGATGGTGTATTTAGCCATACAGGTAGTGATAGTATTTACTTTAATAAAGAAGGAAGCTATTCAGAAATTGGAGCTTATCAGTCACAAGATTCTCCATATTATAAGTGGTTTAAATTTTCCAATCATCCTCATGAATATGAAAGCTGGTGGGGGATAGGAACTTTACCAAATGTCCATGAATTAGAACCCTCCTACGTAGACTTTATTATTGAAAACGATGATAGTGTAATTAAACATTGGTTAAAGTGTGGAGCAAAAGGGTGGAGACTAGATGTAGCAGATGAGCAACCTGATGAATTCATTAAAAAGATAAGAAATGCGATGAAAGAATATGATCCTGAATCCATGCTAATGGGTGAGGTTTGGGAAGATGCATCTAATAAGGTAAGCTATAGTGAATTACGTGAATATTTTTGGGGCGATGAGCTTGATTCCGTAATGAATTATCCTTTTAGGAAAACACTATTAGAATATGTGCTAGGACAAAAAGATGCAGAAAACACATATATTGATTTTATGAGTTTATTTGAAAATTACCCAAAGGATATTTTTTATAGCACATTAAACTTAATAGGTAGTCATGATGTTCCAAGGATTCTAACTTTATTAGGTGATGCAGGAACAGAGCAAAATTTAAGTGATTATGATAAAGAACATTATAGATTAAATGGTGATCAATTTAATCTCGCTAAAAAACGTTTAAAACTATTAACCTTGATTCAGTTTACTTTTCCAGGTATGCCGTGTATTTATTATGGAGATGAAGTAGGGATGGAAGGATTTTCAGATCCCTATAATAGAGGAACATACCCTTGGGGAAAAGAGGATTACGAACTTTTAACATGGTATAAAAAAGTTATAGCTCTTAGAAAAAATAATAAAATATTTATTAACGGTGATTGGGAGCCAGTTTTCTTTAATAAAGAAGTATTTGGTTATATAAGAAAAGATGGAGAAAAATACGCATATTGTATTTTCAATAGAAATGTATGGGAAGGCTCTAAAGTAAAGATTAATTTAAAACAAGATGGAAACTATATAAACTTACTAAATACGGATGAGATATTTAATAACAATAATAAACAAATAGAAGTATTATTAGCTCCTTTAGAGGGTAAGATAATTAGTAATTTATAGCGCCGGAGGGATTTTGATATGCAGTTAAATCGTGCTACAGGTACTTTGCTACATCCTACTTCTTTTCCAGGAAGATATGGTATAGGTGATCTAGGTATACCGGCATATCAATTTATAGATTTTTTAGCCGAAAGCAAACAAAGGCTGTGGCAAATACTTCCTCTTAATCCTGTAGGATTTAATGGTTCTCCTTACCAAAGTTACTCGGCTTTTGCTAATAATCACTTATTAATAAGCGTAGATGAATTAGTTAGTGAAGGGCTACTAGACAAAGAAGATATATATACTTATGATTTTAATCCTTCTAAGATTGAGTGGAAAGTTATAAATGATTTTAAAGATGACTTGCTCCACAAGGCTTTCAGAAATTTTTCAACTAAATATAAAGATGAAAATTTTAATCTTTTTATAAATAAAAATGCTTATTGGTTAAATAATTATGCTCTATTTATGGCACTTAAAAATCATTTTAAGGGTTTACCTTGGAATCAGTGGGATGAAGATATTAAAAATAGAGATAATGATGCATTAATAAAGTATAAGAAGAGTTTAAAAACAGAAATTAATTATCACTTATTTCTGCAATATTATTTTTATAAGCAATGGAAAAAATTAAAGACATACGCTAACAATAAAAACATCGAAATAATCGGAGACATTCCAATCTTTATAGCCGAGGATAGCTGCGATGTATGGGTTTATCCTCACTACTTTAAATTGGATGACCATGGAATACCGCTTAAAGTAGCTGGAGTACCACCAGATTATTTTAGTGAAACAGGACAAAGATGGGGTAACCCTTTATATTGTTTTGAAGTAATGCAAAAAAATGATTATTTATGGTGGAGACAAAGAATCACAAATTTATTAGAATATGTTGACTATATTAGAATAGACCACTTTAGAGGTTTTGAGTCATATTATGAAATACCAGCAAACGAAGAAACGGCAATAAATGGTAAATGGGTCAAAGGACCTGGAGAACAGTTTTTTTCTACTTTAAAAATGTATTTAGGAGATTTACCATTGATAGCAGAAGATTTAGGAATTATAACTCCAGAGGTAATTAATTTAAAGGATAAATTTAATTTACCTGGTATGAAAGTTTTACAATTTATCGAAAAGGAATCTATTACTGAAAATAATAAATCACAAAACAATGTTTATTATACAGGTACTCATGACAATGATACCCTTTTAGGTTGGTATAAAAAGAAAAGTAAATTAAGCAAAGAAATCACTAAGGACATGTGTTTTAGTTTTATTGAATCTTTATATTTTAGTAAAGCTAAATGGGTTATTACTCCTTTACAAGACCTTTTAGTCTTAGACAGTAAAGATCGTATGAATGTTCCAGGAACCACTTTGGGAAACTGGAGCTGGCGTTACCTAGAAGATGATTTAAAGCTAGTGGACTCTAAGCAACTAGCATCATTAATACTGAAATATGACCGCTAGAAAGGTGATAAAATGGAGCAATCAGCATTATGGGATAGATACAAGAAGTATTTGTATCTTAACAATACTTTAGGAATATATATAGATATTAGTCGTATGAATTTTTCTGATAATTATTTTGAAGAAATTAAACCAAAAATTGAAACTGCTTTTAAAGATATGGAAAGTTTAGAAAAGGGTGCTATAGCAAATCCTGATGAAAAAAGAATGGTAGGACATTTTTGGTTAAGAAATCCTTCTTTAGCCCCAAAGCCAGAAATAAGAGAAGAAATTTCAGAGACTATTTTAAAAATTAAAGAGTTTAGCTCTAAAATACATAAAGGAGAGATATTATCCTCTACTGGTAAAATGTTCAAAAGGGTCTTATTAGTAGGAATAGGTGGTTCGGCTTTAGGACCTCAATTTGTTGCAAATGCATTACAAGATAATGATACTAAATTACAAATATCATTTTTGGATAATACAGATCCTGATGGATTTGATAGATTATTTGCCAAAATAAAAGATGAATTAGACCAAACCATTGTATTAGTGATTTCTAAAAGTGGTGGAACTAAAGAAACTAGTAATGGGATGGAAGAAACTAAAGAAATCTTTTCTAAGACCAATTTGACTTTTTCTAAGCATTTTGTTGCAATTACAGGTAAATATAGTAAGCTTCATAAACTAGCTTTACAAGAAGATTGGTTAGAAATCTTTCCATTATGGGATTTTGTAGGTGGAAGGACATCAGAAACATCTGCGGTAGGCTTATTACCTGCGGCCCTCCAAGGTATTGATATTGATGAATTACTTAGGGGTGCTAAAGAGTGCGATGAGCAAACAAGGCGAAATGATATCTGTCAAAACCCAGCAGCTATATTAGCATTGATGTGGTATTATTTTACTCAAGGAGTTGGGGGAAAGGAAATGGTAATTATCCCCTATAATGATAGATTACAATTGTTTAGTAAGTATTTACAACAATTAATTATGGAATCATTAGGTAAAGAAAAAGACCTAAATGATAATATAGTAAATCAAGGAATAGCCGTATATGGAAATAAGGGTTCTACTGATCAACATTCATATGTTCAGCAATTGTTAGATGGTCCTGATAATTACTTTATTACTTTTATGGAAGTATTAAAAAAACGAAGTAAAACGTCAATTATCTTGGAAGATAAGGTAACAAGTGGAGATTATTTACATGCATTTTTATTAGGCACACGTAATGCTTTGACCAAAAAACAAAAGCAATCTATAACCATTACTGTAGACGAGATAACCCCTTATTCTATTGGTGTATTAATTGCTTTATATGAAAGAGCAGTTGGACTATATGCTAGTTTAGTAAATATTAATGCCTATCATCAACCTAGTGTTGAAAGTGGTAAAAAAATTGCTACACTTACGATAAACTTACAAAAAGATTTACTGAGTTTTTTAGATAATAATAGAGGAAAAAAGTATACTCCGTTAGAAATAGCAACGGAGATAGGACAAAATACTGAAATTGAAACGATATTTAAAACATTACAACATTTAACTGCAAATATGAATTTTAACGTTGAAAAGGATAATCATGAAGATGTTTTTTCTACAAAATATTTTATAAAGGCTAACTAAATAATCTATTAAATAGAAAGTATTAAAAAAGGTCTTGTCAAAATGTATGCCAGTAGTGTACAATTGTTCTTGTCTTGGAGATAGTATGTGTTATATATTTCTAAGGTTAAAACTACTATTTATACATAATTAAATATTATATGGGATGAAGGATACAGGAGAAGAATTAATTTCTGCCGAAGGGACAAAATTCATAAGTGAATTGAAAATCTCAGGCTTCCTTACGAGGAAAAGTACTGTATTTGGACCAGCCTCTGGAGAGACCTATTATAGGCGCCGAAGGAGCAAATCTTTTTTAAAGATAAACTCTCAGGCAAAAGGACAGAGGAAGTGAAGATTTTTTATCTATAATTTTCTATTTATATAGAGATAATTTTTATTATAAGATTATCTTCACTTCTGTGTGAATTTATTTAATTTACCAAGAGGCTAAGTTGTTACTTAGCCTCTTTTTGTGTGTAAAAGGAAAGGAGGAAATATTAAATTTTTTCAGTAAGAATAATTTATTAGGAGGAATAAACATGAATTTTCAACAAATTTTTGTGAGTATAGATAATTTTATTTGGGGACCGCCCTTATTAATTCTTTTAGTTGGAACAGGTGTATATTTAAGTTTTCGCTTAAAGTTTTTACAGATATTTCGTTTGCCTTTAGCGCTTAAGTTTGCATTTAAAAAGGACAAGGATGACAATAATTGTGAAGGGGATGTATCTAGTTTTGCTGCTCTTTGTACAGCCCTTTCGGCAACTATCGGTACGGGGAATATAGTAGGTGTAGCTACTGCAATTAAACTAGGAGGACCAGGTGCCTTATTTTGGATGTGGATGGCTGCTTTCTTTGGTATGGCAACAAAGTATGCAGAAGGATTGTTAGCTGTAAAATATAGAGAAGTAGATGAAAATGGTCAAATGTCTGGTGGTCCTATGTATTACATTAAAAATGGTTTAGGACATAAACCATATAGTATGTTTTTAGCTAAATCATTTTCATTTTTCGGGATAGGTGTTGCACTTTTTGGTATAGGTACCTTTCCTCAAGTAAATGCAATTGTTGAATCAACAAATATTGTTTTTAATATTCCAATCATTATGACAGCAGCAATAATTACAACATTAGTTGCTTTAGTTACTTTAGGTGGAATAAAAAGTATTTCTAGAGTTGCTGAGTTTTGTGTTCCTTTTATGGCCATAGTCTATATCATTGGATGTCTTGCAGTGTTAATAGTTAACTATACAGCTGTACCTGCAGCATTTAGTTTTATTATTACAAGTGCCTTTACTCCAACAGCAGCAACAGGAGGATTTTTAGGGTCTACGATGATATTAGCAATGAGAATGGGGGTTGCACGAGGAGTTTTTTCTAATGAATCTGGTCTAGGTAGTGCTCCTATAGCTTCAGCAGCTGCTAAAACAAAAGATCCAGCTAAACAAGGTTTAATTGCTATGACTGGAACTTTCATTGACACAATAGTAGTTTGTACTATGACAGGATTAGTTTTAACTTTAACTGGTGCATGGAGTAGTGATTTAAGTGGTGCTGCAATGACTAATTATGCTTTTACTGAAGGTTTAAATATAATTGGTCAATATATTGTAACAATTGGTCTTATGTTTTTTGCTTTTACAACAATATTAGGTTGGAATTATTATGGGGAACGTTGTACAGAATTTTTATTTGGAATAAAAGGAATTTTACCTTATAAATTAATTTTTATAGTATTAGTTGCTTCAGGTGCTTTTTTAGAATTAGAATTAATTTGGACAATTGCAGATATAGTTAATGGGTTAATGGCTATACCTAACTTAATAGCTTTAATTAGTTTAAGTGGTGTAGTTGTATTTGAAACTAAAAAATACTTCAATGAATTAGAACAATCCAATATGTTAAAAAGTTCTAAGGTAGTAGAAGTTAACTGATTATTTAGAGGGAATGTATCCCTCTTTTTTTTATGCTATAATATATCTTTATACACTACTATAAATGAGTGAGGTCTGGAAAGTTATGAATAAAGGAAACCATATATTTCTAGAAAAGTTTGAAGGACCTTTAGCTTTATTATTACATTTAATAGAAAGAGAAAAAATTGATATTTATGATATACCCATTGCTGAAGTTACCAAGCAATATCTAAAATATATTTACGATGCCCAAAGTTTAAATATGGATATTGCAAGTGAGTTTTTAGTTATGGCGTCAAAGCTTTTGGCCATAAAAGCTAAAATGCTGTTACCAAAACCCGAAAAACCCATCATTGAAGAAGACTCAAAAGAAGAATTAGTAGCAAGACTACTTGAATATAAACGGTTTAAGGAATTAGCTGAAAAATTACATGAAAATGAAATGTTGATGAAAAAGGTATATTCCAGAGAATTTGATGAAAATGACTTATTGAAACATATAGAAATAAGTAATCCTGTAGAGAATATCGAAATAATTGATTTAACCAATGCTTTTAAAGCTATTTTAAAAAATATAAATGAACAAGAACCTATTTTTGAGATAAATCGTGAACAAGTAGTTTTGGAAGATTGTATGGACGAAATATTAGATCAATTAAATATCTCTAAAACAGGAATTACCTTTAATATTTTATTCACAACTAAGAAAAGCAAATTACAAATCGTAGTAACATTTTTAGCTTTATTAGAATTAATAAAATTAAAAAAAGTAAAAGTAGCCCAAAACAATCCATTTAGTACGATAATTGTTTTTAACTCTTAAAGGTAAGTGAAGTGGAGGATGTATATGTTGTTTTTCTCTGAAAAAATTATAGCAGCTATAGAATGTGTCCTATTTGCAAGTAATGAACCTCTTAAAATTGAACAAATATGTGAAATTGTAAAAATTAAGAAACATGAAGCAATTGCTATACTTGAAGATATGATAGCTCAATATAATCATGAATCTCATGGTTTTTATCTAAGTAAGATTGCAGGGGGATATCAATTTATAACAAAGCCAGAATATTTTAATTATGTTGAAAAGTTATATAAACCAAAATTAAGCACATTATCTACGCAGGCCCTAGAAACATTATCTATCATTGCCTATAAACAACCAGTAACAAAGAGTGAAATAGAGATAATTAGGGGCGTAAAGGTTGATAAGACAATCAATACTTTAATGGAAAAAAAATTAATTAAAGAAGATGGACGAAAAGATGTAATTGGAAAACCGATATTATATAGTACTACAAAGGATTTTTTAAGGTATTTTGGCCTAGAAACTATCAATCAATTACCACCACTTCAAGATAAATCATGTAATGATTAAAAGGTCGCAGCTATGCGACTTTTTTTTGTAGGAATACTTATATCTGTTTTTGACAAAATTAGGTATAAGGGGTGGAGCCATGCTTATAGTAATATTCTGTCTATTATTTGTTATGATGTTTATACCAATTAAGGTATATATAAAATTAGATAATCTAGATTCAAAATTAATATTATCGGTAACTACTAAAATCTTGTTTTTTTCATTAAATCAAAAATTCTCATCTCCAATTACTAAATTAATTGCGATTGCTGCAAGAAAAAGGTTAGAAAAAAAGAAATAGAAGAAGCGATGGATGCAAAACGTATTCCCTTTAAAAACTGGAAATTAATTATTGATAGGATTAACAAATACTTACCTATAATATCAAGAATAACTAAAAACTCTCTAAAATTAACCGCAAAAATTTCAAAACCTATGAAATGCGAAAAATTAATTTTACATACACAAGTTGGATTTATAGACCCTTTTTATACAAGTATGATTGTAGGTTTTTTATGGAGCACAAAAGGTATATTTGTAAGTGAATTAACAAAGTATATTACATATAAACCCAAGGTTTCTAGCATAAAGGTTCAACCTTTTTTTAATATAGAAAAACTAAGTTTAAATTATGAAGGTATATTTGTATTTCCTTTAGGTCATATTATTATTGTTACATATCAACTAGTACGCTTTTATTTGGTTAATAAAACATTAATAAAGGAGGTCTCAAAATGAGTGAAAAGCATCCTATTGAAGCACTTATGACAACAGCAATGGAAAGTATTAGAGAAATGGTTGATGTAAATACAGTAGTGGGTGAAGCAGTAGAGGCAAAGGATGGAACTGTAATTATACCAGTTTCCAAGGTTGCTTGTGGATTTGGAGCTGGTGGTGGTGAATTTTCTAATGCCACAGGAGAAGAAGGTTCAAAAGATGCCAAGGATTTACCTTTTGGTGGGGGATCTGGTGGTGGAGTATCTGTACGACCAGTTGGATTTTTAGTAGTATCACCTGGAGATATAAGATTTTTGTCAGTTGATGGAAATGCAGTTGCAGAAAGATTAATAGATAAAGTTCCAATGGTAATAGATAAGATACAAAGTGCTTTTGCACAAAGTACTGAAAATAAAGATAAAAAGGCAAGTCCTACCGTTGATGGTGAATTTGCTGGAAGTTAAGGCAGGTTATAACCTGTCTTTTTTTATGTCCAAAGTTAGAAGTTCTAGTTTTCTAAAATTAATCATAGTATATAAAAAAGTTCTTTTTAGGTGATTAATTTGATAAATATAATTTGGTTAGGACTTATTGTAATTGGAACATTAGTAGCATGTTTTAACGGACAACCAGAAATTATAACTGATTCAGCTTTAAAGGCTGCAAATCTGGGAGTTAAATACTCTTTTGATTTAATTGGTTTAATGACCTTCTGGCTAGGAATTATGAAATTAGGTGAAAAATCTGGATTAATAGATAATTTAGCTAAGATTTTAAGACCTATTACAAAAATATTATTTCCGAGTATACCTAAAGATCATCCTGCTATGGGTTCAATTTTATTAAACATTAGTGCAAATATCTTAGGATTAGGAAATGCTGCCACTCCCTTTGGTTTAAAGGCAATGCAAGAGTTACAAAGTCTTAATAATAACTCTGATAGAGCTAGTGATGCTATGATTACATTTTTAGCAGTTAACACTTCCTGCATTGTAATTATACCAGCTACAATTATAGGTGTTAGATTAGCTGCAGGATCGGCAAATCCAACTGAAATTGTAGGAACAACAATCATTGCAACCTCCGTTGGAATGACTGTGTCATTAACTATGGACAAAATTCTACGATATTTTACGAGAAAGGATTGAAAATATGGTAGAAATATTTATTAATGAAGTCTCAAAATGGATGATTCCAATTATAATCACATTTATCCCTGTTTATGCATATGTAAAAGGCATTAAGGTGTATGAGGTGTTTATAGAAGGAGCAGAAGATGGATTTAAAATTGCAATTAAGTTAATACCTTATTTAGTTGCAATGTTAGTTGCCGTTGGGATATTTAGAAACTCAGGAGCTATGGAAATGTTTGTAGAAATATTGAAACCTGTTACAAGTATTTTCAATATTCCTGGTGAAATACTGCCACTTGCTTTAATGAGGCCTTTTTCGGGTGGTGCATCTTTAGGAATTGCTACAGAATTAATTAACACATATGGTGCTGATTCAATAATTGGACGGATAGCTTCAACAATGCAAGGTAGCTCAGACACGACATTTTTTGTGTTAGCTGTTTATTTTGGTTCTGTAGGAATAAAAAAATATCGCCATGCTCCTTGGGTAGGGTTAACAGCTGATTTGACAACATTCCTAGTATCGGTTTATATTGTAAATAAAGTTTTTTAATTTAGTAAAGAAAAAACTCTATAAACGAGGGGGAGACAATTGGAAAGGTTACAAAAAGTTTTAGCTGATAGAGGAATAGCATCTAGAAGAAAGTGTGAAGAATATATTAAAGGCGGGTTAGTAAAGGTAAATGGAGAAGTAATTACAAAACTAGGAACAAAGGTTGATCCAGATAAAGATATAATATTATTTAATAATAATACTATCAGTAAAACTAACAATAAAATATATATTATGCTAAATAAACCAGAAGGGTATGTTACCACAGTAAAAGATGAACAAAACAGACCCACTGTTTTGGATCTTACGAAGGATATTAAAGATCGCATTTTTCCTATAGGACGTCTAGATTATGAAACAGAAGGTTTGTTACTTTTAACTAATGATGGCAAACTAGCCTATAAATTAACTCATCCTAAGCATAAGGTATATAAAGTATACGAAGTCTTAGTTAAAGGTATACCTCAAAATTCTGACTTAGACAAATTAAGAACTGGAATAATACTACAAGATGGTATTACGGCTCCTGCAATGATAAAAACTATTAAAACTAATGATAATAAAGCTTTACTAGAAATTAAAATTAGAGAAGGAAAAAATAGGCAGGTTAGAAGAATGTTTTCAGCAATAAATCATCCAGTTTTACACTTAAAAAGAATAAAGCAAGGAAATTTATTGCTAGGGAATTTGCAAAAAGGAAAGTATAGACATTTGAAAGAACAAGAAATCAATGATTTAAAAAGTATAGATCAATATTAAAAAACTACTAATAGTATTTTTAGTAGTTTTTTTATGTCGAAAAAACAAATATATAGACAAAATTTCAAATATGTAATAAAGTGTGATTTATATCATAAAAAATAATCAGAATATTTTCACTATTAATAAGTTATTTTTATGGTATGAATAAATGATAATGATAAATACTAAAGGGAGGTGCAGAAAGTAGTTTATTAATACATATAAATTATAGGTTCAAAATATTATTATTTGGAGGGATAACATGTTTGCTTTTATGGCCTTTTTACCTATTTTGGTTACCATTATATTAATGGTAGGTTTTAACTGGGCAGCAAAAAAAGCATTACCTTTAGCTTGGCTTTTAGCTGCTATAATTGCTTTAACAATGTGGAAAATGAATCTTATAAGTGTACTAGGTTATTCAATTTTTGGTCTTTTTAAAGCACTAGACGTCTTGATTATTATTTTTGGTGCAATTTTAATATTAAATACTTTAAAACAATCAGGAGCAATGGCAACGATTAATAATGGATTTAATGGAATCACTAAAGACCGCCGTATTCAGGCTGTTATTATTGGTTGGATGTTTGGTGCATTCATTGAAGGAGCTGCTGGTTTTGGTACACCTGCAGCATTAGCAGGTCCATTATTAGTAGGACTTGGATTTCCTCCTTTAGCAGCTGCTATGGTAGCTTTAATATTTAATAGTACCCCTGTAACTTTTGGTGCAGTTGGAACACCAGTATATGGCTCTATGGGTACTATTGGAGCAACTTTAGAAGGTATGGGAGCGAGTCCAGAAACATTTAAAATGGTTTTATCTATGTGGTCTGCAATTCCTCATGGTATTGTTGGTACCTTTATTCCACTTTTAGGTTTATGTTTGTTAACGAAGTTTTTTGGTAAAGAACGTTCTATTAAACCTGCTTTAGAAGCAGCACCTTTTGCAATCTTTGCAGGACTAGCTTTTGTAATTCCATATATAATAACGGCTGCTTTATTAGGACCAGAATTTCCTTCTTTAGTAGGTGCAATAATTGGACTACCTATAGTTTTATTTGCAGCTCAAAGTGGTTTTTTAGTTCCTAAAAAAACTTGGGACTTCCCAGACAAATCAGAGTGGGAAGAGGATTGGAAGTCGGTTATTGACACAGGTGATATTGGTGAATCAAAAATGTCATTGTTCAAAGCTTGGATTCCATATGTGTTAATTGCTTTAATACTAGTAATTACACGAATACCAGCATTAGGACTAAAAGCATTATTAAATAGTGATGCTTTAGCTATCCAAATACCAAATATTTTAGGTATACAAGATCTAACATATGTTTTAAAATGGGCTTACCTGCCTGGAACTATTCCGTTTATTTTAGTGGCATTAATTACTCATTTTGTTCATGGTATGAATAAAGAACAAGTTAAAAATGCATGGATTAATACATTTAAGCAAATAACAGGTGCAGCAATTGCTTTATTTGCTGGCGTTGCGTTAGTACAATTAATGTTAAATTCAGGAGTCAATGAAGGAAGTTTACCAAGTATGATGACTGCAATGGCTGAAGCAGCTGCTTCTATTGCTGGACAGGCATTTCCATTTTTCTCTCCATTTATTGGAGTACTCGGCGCATTTATGTCTGGTTCTAATACAGTTTCTAATATTTTGTTTTCATCATTCCAATTTGAGACTGCAACTATTTTAGGTATGCCTCAAGTGTTATTAGTAGCTTTACAAAATATTGGTGGAGCAGTAGGTAATATGATTTGTGTAAATAATATAGTAGCTGTATGTGCTACAGTAGGTACAATTGGAGCAGAGGGTAAATTAATTAGACGAAATGCTATACCTTGCTTTATTTATGGGATAGCAGTGGCAACTTTTGTTGCGATCTTAATTTATTCAGGCTATAATCCAATGCCATTATAGAGCTATAAATATAGAGGAGTCTTTCTCCTCTATATTTATATTAAAAATAGATTTTAAAAGCCTAGGGGGTTTAGTATGATTACTAAAGAAATTTTAAATAAATTAGTAAAAATTTTGGGTAAAAACAGTGTATTAACTTCGGATGTAGATTTAGTTTCTTATTCTTATGATGCAACTGCTGATATGCCAATTCAAAAACCCGATGTTGTTGTTATTCCTGATAGTAAAGAACAAATAATAGAAATAGTAAAGTTAGCTGATCAGAATAATATACCTATCTATACAAGGGGATCAGGGACAAATCTTTGTGGTGATACAATTCCAGTAAAAGGTGGTATTGTTTTATCAACTTTAAAGCTTAATAAAATAGTAAAAATTGATGCAGAGAATTTAACTGCTACAGTAGAGCCAGGGTTAGTTATACAAAGGTTAAATGAAGCCATCGAACCATATGGTTTAATCTATCCGCCAGATCCTGGGACTGTTAATACAGCTACAATGGGCGGATCAGTAAGTGAGTGTTCCGGTGGTCTTAGAGGACTTAAATATGGAGTAACTAAGGACTATATAATGGGCTTAGAAATAGTAATGCCTAATGGGGATTTAATAAAAACGGGTGGACAGACAGTTAAAAATGTTACGGGATATGATTTAACTAAACTATTTACAGGAGCTGAAGGAACATTAGGAATTATCACTAAAATAATAGTTAAACTAATACCAGCACCTGAATTTAGAAGAGGAATGTTAGCTGTATTTGATGATATTGATAAAGCCGGAGATACTATTGCAGATATTATAAAAAATAAAGTTATTCCTGCTACAATGGAAATAATGGATAATGTAACTATTAGAACGGTAGAAAATTACTCAAAAGTAGGTTTACCTGTTGATGCTGAGGCAGTTTTACTTTTAGAAGTAGATGGTATTAAAGAGGTAGTTTTAAAAGAGGCTGAAATTGTAGAGACAATTTGTAAGAAAAATGGAGCTATTGATTTTACTATAGCAAAAACTGATGAAGAACGTGAAAAAGTTTGGGCGGCAAGACGTGCTGCTTTACCAGCTCTAGCTCAAGTAAAGCCAACAACTGTTTTAGAAGATGCAACAGTTCCAAGAAGTGAAATTCCTAAAATGTTAAAAGCACTAAAAGAAATAGCTAAGAAATATGATTTGCAAATTGGTACTTTTGGACATGCAGGAGATGGTAATTTGCATCCAACAATTTTAACTGACGCATCTGATAAAGAAGAAATGAAAAGAGTTCATCTGGCTGTAGATGAAATTTTCAAAGTTGCTATTAGTTTAGGTGGAACCTTAAGTGGTGAACATGGAATTGGTCTTGCAAAGGCTAAATATATGGAATGGGAGTATGGTAAAGAGGGTGTAGAAGTAATGCGCAAAATAAAAAAGGCATTAGACCCTAACGGCATTCTTAACCCAGGAAAATTTGTATAGGGGGAAATAAAAATGGCATTGTATACTTCCCTAGAAGCTGTAAAAGATGAAATTGCTAAATGCATGAAATGTGGTAATTGTCAAGCAGTTTGTCCTATATACCTAGAAGAACGTATAGAAGGCACAGTGGCACGGGGAAAAATAAAACTAGTAGAGACACTTTTAGATAATAAATTAGAGGTAAATGAAGAGTATGCTAAAAAGTTAGATTTATGTTTAACTTGTAAAGCATGTTCGGTTAATTGTCCTTGTGGCGTTCAAGTTGATAAAATTATTTTAGGTGCGAGAGCAGAAATTGCTCGTAGAAAAGGCATTTCACCTATTAAAAAACTTATTTTTAAAGGCTTAGAAAATCAAAAATTATTAAATGTTGGTGCAAAAGCGGGAGGCTTCTTTCAAGGCATAGTTTTTAAAAAACATAAGACTTTAAGTGGAGCTCATCCAAGATTCCCATTTGGTTTAGATCTTAGAAGGATAATTCCAAACCTTGCAACTACACCACTTAGAGACAAACTACCTGAAGTAAATAAAGTAAAAAATCCTGTAAAAAAAGTTGCATTTTTTACAGGTTGTACTATGAATTATGCTTATATAGATGTTGGCGAAGCTTTAGTAAATGTTTTGTTAAAAAACAACATTGAAGTAATTATTCCTAAAAATCAACATTGTTGTGGTACTCCTATTTTAACCAGTGGAGATGCAGAAACTGCAACAAAAATGGCTAAATCACACATTGATATTTTTAGTGCTCTAGATGTTGATAAAATAATTACAGGATGTGGATCATGTGGAATGACTTTTAACAAAAATTATCTGGACTTATTAGAAGCAGAGCCAGAATATTACGAAAAGGCTAAGAAGATAGCCGCTAAAGTTATAGATATCTCAGACTTTTTAATGACAGAAATTGATATAGATAAATCAAAACTAGGAAAAGTAGATATGAAGGTAACATATCATGATCCATGTCATTTAAATAGAGGAATGGGAGTTAAAAATCCACCACGTGAAATAATTAAATCAATACCTGGAATAGATTTTATCGAAATGAAAAATGCTGATCGCTGTTGCGGTGGCGCAGGATCCTTTACTTTATCTCATTATGAATTATCGATGAATATTCATAAACATAAAGTAGATTCTATTAAAGATACTAAAGCAGAAGCAGTAATAACGGCATGTCCTGCATGTATGATGCAGATTACTGATGGTATGAACCGCTTTGAACTAGAATTACCGATATATCATATCATTCAACTTCTTGATATGTCATATAAAGCAAAATAAGGGCTCGTAAAGAGCCCTTATTTTTTATAAAATAGTGAATTATAAAATATATTTGTGAAAGGAGTTACTATGTCAGAAAAAGTAGATGTTATTGTAATAGGAGCAGGGGCTGGTGGAATGATGGCTGCTGGCAGAGCAGCGGAGCGTGGTGCTAAGGTAATTCTCATTGAAAAAAATAGTATATTAGGAAAAAAGTTATTAATAACCGGAAAAGGACGTTGTAATGTAACCAATGATACAGATATAGAAGATATAATAAGTAATTTCCCAGGAAATGGAAGGTTTTTATATAGTCCACTTTATACTTTTACAAATTTAGATGTAATGAATTTTTTTACTAATTTAGGTGTAAAACTGAAAACAGAAAGAGGTGGAAGAGTTTTTCCTGTGTCTGATAAAGCAAAAGATATAGTTAAAGCTTTAGAAAAATATTTACAGCTAGGAAAAGTAAAGGTAATTAAAAATAGCAAGGTAGAAGAAATTATTAGTGAAAATGGTGGAGCTAAAATTGTTCACTTAGAAGGTGGAGAAAAAATTAAAGCACCTCAAGTTATTATCGCGACAGGTGGACTATCATATCCTGGAACAGGTTCGACTGGAGATGGCTATTTATGGAGTGAAAAGCTAGGTCACAAAATCGTTACTCCAAAACCTTCTTTGATACCTCTTATAACTAAAGAAAGTTGGATAGAAGATTTACAGGGCTTAAGTTTAAAAAATATTACGATCTCTTTAAATGATAGAAACGGTAAAAAAATTGCCCAAGACTTTGGAGAAATGATCTTTACACATTATGGTGTCTCTGGGCCTGTAGTATTATCTATAAGTCGTAAGGCTGTTTTATACTGGGAAAAAAACTCAAAACCGTTAAATATGTCTATCGACTTAAAACCTGCTTTAAGTATAGAAAAATTAGATTTGAGATTACAAAGGGATTTTGAGAAATATTGTAATAAGGATTTCAGAAATGGACTTAATGATTTATTACCACAAAGATTAATTCCAATAGTTATAATGCTTGCTAAGATAGACCCCTATAAAAAAATAAACTTAATTACAAAAGAAGAAAGACAAAATTTAAATTATGTAATTAAAAATTTGAAGTTAACTGCGACAGGTACTAGACCTATCAGTGAGGCTATTGTTACTAAAGGTGGCGTTAATGTCAAAGAAATAAATCCACATACCATGGAATCTAAAAAAATTAATGGATTATTCTTTTGTGGAGAAATAATAGATATTGATGGATATACTGGAGGATATAATTTGCAAGCAGCCTTTTCGACAGGATATTTAGCAGGAGAAAATATTTCTATTTATGAATAATTCTAAGAAATAATCACAGTATATAAATAGAAATTCATATAAAAAAGAGGTCTTTATGCAAAAAAATACTTCTAAAAATTCACAAAAGGGAGAGAAAATATTTATCATATTTTGCCTCTTGTTAGTTATATCCACATTTATTGCTCAGTTTATAATGATAGATTCAGCTTATAACCAAAAAGCTAGCAAAACTTTACGCTTAGAAGGATCGAAAGTAATAAGTAATCAAAATATTAAATCCGTAGGATTTATAGATTCTCGGAAAAATACGCTCGAAATTATGATTATCACCCCTTATATCCCGAGTTTACCAAAGGTAAATTTATTTCAAAATGGTGAACTAGTAAACGATTTTACTTACCCAAATGTAAAATTAAAGGTAAAACCAGGAGATAAAATTACTATTGATAATACATCCTACGATTTAAATATTAAATTTGAACTATTAGCTTCTGCTGATTTAAAGTTAAAAAATAACACTATAAATGTGCAAAAAGGTATGCAAAAAACAATTAGAGTTTACTAAAAAACTTGAAAAAAATAGCATTATAGAATATAATTACTATGCTTAATAGAGTTTTACATAGCAAGGAGTGAAAAAATGATCTATGGCAGTAAAAGAATAGCAGCTGTAGCTATAAAAATGGCTTTAACTGAAACACGTGAAGAAGAGCAAAATGAAAAGAAACTTTTTAGTGAACAAGGAATAAAAACTGTTGCCGTAGATTGTGGTGGAGAGTATTTAGCAACAGTAAAAAAAATTGTTGAAAGATCTGTTGTTGCAGCCAAAAGGGAAGGTGTTATTAGAGAAATACACTCTGAAGAAGGTGCTGTAGCTGGTGCTACTAGAGAAGCATTATCCCAAATAATGCCCAAAGCAATTGGTTTAAATGTAGGCGGTAAACTTGGGATCGCTAGACAAAATGATCACATAAGTGTGGCAGTTTTTTTAGGTATTGGATTATTGCATTTAGACGAGGTATCTATTGGTCTAGCTCATAGAACTATTGCATGATAGGCGGTTAATATATAATGAGAATACTTTTAAAAGATATTAAAGCAGAAGATATAAATAATATTATAAATTATCCAGTTCAAGGACTTGTATTTGAAATTAATCAAAAAAAATGCTGAAGAAGTTAACAGTATTATTAAAAAAATGCCCTTTTACTTGCCCATTATAGGTGAGTTATCAAATATGCCAAAATATGAAGTAGAAGAATTAATATCCTTTTGTAATTTAACAAGTGTCATAATTAAAGATACTGATTTTTGCGAAAAAATAAGCGCTTTTAAAATAAATTATACTGAACAAACAAATTGGAATGTTATAATTAAAACTGAAAATGATTATCAAACTGCTTATTACCCTTTAGATGAATTATCAAAGCTAAATCAAGAAGCATTAATAATTTTAAACATCAAGCAATTAAAGTCAATGTGGCCATATTTAGTTAATAATTGGAGTAGCATTGTCTAATTATTAAAAATCTGCACTAGCAAAAAAATTTGTTAGTGCTATAATTTTATTTTGAGAGGAATTATTTAAGTATTAACTTATTAATTTATACATATCAAATAAAATATATAAAAATTATGTAAGGAATGGTTTTTTTGGAAAAGATACAAGTAACAATTGATGGTCCAGCAGGAGCAGGAAAAAGTTCAGTTTCTAAAATACTAGCTCAAAGATTGGGTTATGTATATATCGATACAGGTGCAATGTATCGCACTTTAACCTATTCTGCTATAAAAGAGAAAGTTGATTTTTCTGATATTGATTCCATTATCAAATTACTTACATCAATTGAAATTAATTTTGGTTTAGATCAAGAAACAGGCACGCAAAAAGTTTTTTGTAATGATCAGGATGTTACGGATTTAATAAGGTCTCCCGAAGTAAACCAAAAGGTATCTATTATAGCTGCCATATTAGAAGTAAGAAATATAATGGTTTTACGTCAAAGAGAAATTGCTCAAAATAATAATGTAGTTATGGACGGTAGGGATATAGGCACTGTAGTTTTACCTAATGCTAAATATAAATTTTATTTAACTGCTTCCTTAGAAGAAAGAGCAAAAAGAAGGGCAAAAGAACTTGAAGCAAAGGGTTATAAAATTGATTTAGAAAAATTAATTGTAGAAATTAAAACACGTGATAATATGGATACCCAAAGAGAATATAGTCCCTTAAAACCTGCAAGTGATGCAATTATAATAGATAGTAGTAAAATTAATCTAGAACAGGTAATAGGATCTATTATTAATTACATTAAAGAGGACGACATAAATGTTTTATAATTTTGTAAAATATATATTAAGATTTATGCTATTATTTCTTGTTAAGCTAGATTTTGTAAATAAAGAAAAAATACCACAGCAGGGTCAAATTGTTTTTGCTTCTAATCATGTTAGTTTATGGGACCCAGTGATACTAGGAGTTTATTTAACTAGAAAAGTACATTTTATAGCAAAAGAAGAATTATTTAAAATATTTTTTTTAGGATTTATAATGAAAAGAATAGGTGCAATCCCTATAAAAAGAGGGCAAGCTGACCGTAATGCTATAAGGCAATCTATTAAATATTTGAATAATGGTGAAGCTCTTTGTATTTTTCCTGAAGGCACAAGGAGTTTAAATAAAAATATAGGAGATTTTTTACCAGGAACTTCACTAATAGCAGTTAAAGGTAATGCCCCTATTATCCCTGTTGCCTTGATAGGTACAAGTGATATACTAAAAAAGGGATTTAAAACTAAAATAAGAATTGTGATTGGTGATCCAATCGAAGTAAATGAATATCATAATCAAAAAGTACCAAGTTCTCAAATTGAACTATTAACTAAAAGATTAGAAGATGAAGTTAAAAGCTTATTTAATGAATAAAAACTTAATGTTACTAAAAATATAACATTGAAAGTTTTTTTATGATATATTTAGGGGCGATATAAATTGAAAATATTTAAAGCTCAGCATGCAGGTTTTTGTTTTGGAGTTAAAAATGCAGTAGAAATGGCCGAAAAAAACTTGCCTAATTATGATAATAATATAGCTAGTTGGGGACCTTTAATACATAATCCACCTGAAGTTAATAGATTAACTAATTTAGGAATTATACCAAGAGAAAACTTAGATGATATAAATGAAAAGGCTATTTTAATTAGAGCTCATGGAGTATCTCCAGTAATTTTCAAAGACTTGAGTATACATAATGTAGATATAATTGACTGTACTTGTCCATTTGTATCAAAAGTACAAAATATTGCACATGATTATGGAAAAAAAGGCTACACTATTCTTATATTAGGGAATAAAAGTCATCCAGAGGTAATTGGTATTTTAGGATGGAGTAATGATAAAGGAATTGTATTTGCTGATTTAGAAGAACTAAAGAAATATGATTTTAAAGATCAAAAACTTTGTTTAGTTTCTCAAACTACTCAAAATATTGATTTGTTTATTAAGGTAGAGGATTACCTTAAAAATAAATATAAAGAAGTCATAGTATTTAACACCATATGCTCGGCAACCAGAAAACGTCAGGAAGCTGCTATACAGTTGGCTAATCAAGTAGACTTAATGATTGTTGTGGGTGGGTTAAATAGCGCTAACACACAAAAGTTAGCACAATTATGTAATGAAACTGGATGCATAACAAAGCTTATAGAAAATGCTGATAGTTTGCAGTCTAAATGGCTTTGTGGTATAAAAAATGTAGGATTAACGGCAGGTGCATCCACACCAGATTGGATTATTAAGGAGGTTATTAAAAAAATGGAAGAAATAAAAAATGAAAATTTAGGATCTAAAGTAGATGGCGGTGATAATATGGAAATGAAAGATTTAGCTGAAAGTATGGATAATTTAAAAGGTTTGGAGTATGGAAGTATTTTAACTGGAACTATCGTTAAAATAAACAATGACGAAGTATTAGTTGATATAGGTGGTAAGTCAGAAGGAATTATACCTGTTAGTGAATTATCATATGCAAAGGTAGAAGACCCTAATAAATATGTAAATGTTGGAGATCAAATAAAGCTATTTGTTATAAAAGAAGAAAATAATGATGGTAATGTTGTTTTATCAAAACGTAGAGCAGACCAATTAGTTGCAATAGAAGTATTACAAAAATCTTTTGATACTAGTGAAATTATCGAAGCTGAAGTACTTGAAGTTGTTAAAGGTGGACTTTTAGTTGATGTTGGCATGAGAGGATTTTTACCAGCTTCATTAATTGATGTTGCTTATGTTGAAGATTTAAATCAATATATTGGACAAAAATTACGTATGAAGGTTATTGAATTTGATCAAGAAGCTAAAAAAGCTGTTTTATCCCGTAAAGTAGTTATAGAAGAAGAATTAGAAGAGGTTGCTAAAAAGACATGGGAAGAGCTTTCGGAAGGTCAAATTAAAAAAGGAATAGTTAGAAGAATTACTAATTTTGGAGCATTTATAGATATAGGTGGAGTTGATGGTTTACTTCACGTTTCTGAAATGGGATTAGGAAGAGTTGAAAATCCTAGTGCAGTAGTTTCCGAAAAGGATGAAATAGAGGTATATGTTTTATCAGTAGATAAGGATAAGAAAAAGGTTTCTTTATCACTTAAAAAGTTATTACCAAATCCATGGGAAAATGCAGCATCTAAATATTCTGAAGGAACTATCGTTAAAGGTAAGGTTGTAAGAACTGCTTCTTTTGGTGCTTTTGTAGAGGTTGAGCCTGGAATTGACGGTTTAGTACATATTTCTCAAATGTCTTGGGATAGAATCGATAAACCAGAGGACGCAGTTAAAGTTGGTCAAGAAGTAGAAGCAAAGGTATTAGAATTTGATCAAGAAAATAAAAGAATGAGCCTTAGTATAAAAGATGTATTAGATAAACCTGAAATTAAAAAACCTGAAGCTACTAAAAAAGAAGTTGTAAAACAAGTAGAAATAGAAGAAGTACCATCTGGATGTACTATAGGTGATGCGATAGGAAATATATTAAAAGAATTAAAATAATTATAAGACGTAGCTTTTTGGCTACGTCTTATTTATAGGTGATAATATGGATATTAGACAACAACGAAAATGGGATCATTTAAAATTATCGTTACAAGCTGATAAAGGTCCTTTGAAAACGGGATTTGATGATATATATCTTATACATCAAGCACTCGCAAATACTAATTTTAATGATGTTAATTGTAGTATAGAAATATTTAAAAAGAAAATTGATTTTCCTTTGATTATTAATGCCATGACTGGTGGAGCTGATGGATTAGATATAATTAATAAAAAATTAGCTAATATAGCAAGAACATGTAATGTTGTATTAGCGGTTGGATCACAAACTTCAGGTGTTTTAGATAGAAGGACTCGTCATACATATGAAGTTGTGCGCAAAACAAATCCAGATGGTCTAATTCTCGCTAATGTTAGCGCCTTAGTAGATGTAAAGATAGCTCTAGAAGCAATAGAAATGATTGAGGCTAACGCAATTCAACTTCATTTAAATGTTGCACAGGAACTTGCTATGGATGAAGGCGACCGTGAATTTGAAAAGCTAGAAGAAAATATATTAAAGATTAAAGAAAAATCCAATGTTCCTATTATCATTAAAGAAGTAGGTTTTGGTTTATCTAAAGAAACTATTCAAAAATTAACCCAATACAATATTAACTATTTTGATATCGGGGGTGCTGGTGGTACCAACTTTGCCTCTATTGAAGTTAAAAGAAGTAAAAATCCTAAAGATGATATAATTAATTGGGGAATACCTACTGCTATATCTTTGGTAGAAGCATTAAGCGTTTCTAAAAATATAAACCTTTTTGCATCTGGAGGCATTAGGTCTACTTTAGATATGGTAAAATCGTTAACTTTGGGGGCTAAGGGAGTTGGGATAGCTGAACCTATTTTAAAAGATGTTTATATAAACAGAGAAAAAGAAGTAATTGTATTTTTACAAGAAATGAAAAAACAATTGAAGAAGTTAATGATACTTTGTGGTGCTAAAAACATCCCAGAATTACAAAACATTCCTGCATTAATAACTGGATTTTCAAAGGAATGGTTAGAATTAAGGGGCATTTCAGTAGATGAATATGCAAGGAGAAATCAGGGGTTCTAGATAATACTAGAACCTTTCTGCATATCTAAGGTGAATACTGGGGATTATAATTATAACTAGATTAAAAAAGAGGTTTGATATTTATGGACAGAGTAAATGAAGCTATTACGCTTGGAATATTTATTGGATTTCTTGCTAGAGTAATTCTTTTAAGGTCTGATTATAGAAATTATCCTTCATATCCCCATGAGTATGTTACTCATTTATCCTTAGGTCTTATTGCTGCAACCTTAGCTGCAATGGCAATTCCGGCTTTATTACAACGTGAATATACTGCTGTTACTTTTTTAGTATTAGCTGCTCAGCAATTTAGAGATATTCGTAATATGGAAAGGCAAACCCTTGCTAAACTTGAAGAAACTCTACTGGTGCGGAGAGGAAGCGATTACATAGAAGGTATTGCTAAGGTGTTTGAATCTAGAAATTATTTAGTTATGCTTTCTTCGTTATTTACAACAGGATGTGCAATTAAGTTTGGTTTAGTAGGGGGAACAATGGCAGGGATTATTTCATTATTAATAGCGAGAATGCTTATGAAAGGCACATATATTGAGGATATAGCTGAAATTAGTCCTGCAAAGGTAAGTTTTAAAAACTCCATATTAATGGTAGATGACATTGTAATTATGAATGTAGGTTTAAAGTCATCAAAAGATAAAATTATGCAAGATGCAATAGGCGTAACTATTCATCCTAAGGATGATAATGCAAGACTAACATTAAATAATATCGGGCAAAGACAAGCAATTTTGCATAATGTTTCTACTTTGCTAGGTAGTAAAGTAGAAATAGGAGAGCCGGATTTTACGCCTTCTATTAGAAAAGATATTGATACAGGGAAGCTTGGTTTGTTTGTTGTCCCAAATGAAAAAGATTTAGAATGTCTAATTAGTGCTATTTACAAAACACCGGTATTAGAGAGTTCTAAACAAAAACCTCTTTCAAATGAAATAGGGAGAAAAGCCTCCGATTAAGAAAATGAAAGGATGATATAGTTGGAAGTAGCATTAACAGAACAAATTTTAGCTATTATTACCCTTGATAAAGATAAAGTAAATGGTAATGTACCCACATTTTTTGTTAATGATGAAAATGAAGCAGAGCATACGAGTTTGCTCTTAAGTAAAGTTTTAAAAGGTATGGTACATGATTTAGAAAATGGTGTATTTATTATTGTAAAGCACTAGGAGTGAGGATAATTGTATATTATATATCATTGCTTTGGAGGTTCTCACTCATCTGTAACTTCTGCAAGTATCCATGTAGGTATATTAAAAGAGAATAAAATTCCTACTGCAAATGAACTTCTCGCATTACCTTATTATGACAATCAAATCAATGAAGATCATGGATATCTTAGATTTATGGGTCATGATGAGTTTGGTAATCAAGTATATATTACTGGTAAGCAAAATTTAGGTGAAAGCTATGAAAAAATAATTAGAAGTTTAGCTAGTATTTTAAATATCCCAAATGAGGAAATTATATTTATTGATCCAATGCCTTATGTTAATTTTTTAATGGTTATAGGTGGATATTTATCGAGAAAACTAGGTTTGATAGCTATTGGAAGACCGATTGTTATATTAGGAACCCAAATATCATTTTACAAATTTTCTCATCTAGTGAATATTATTAAATATAAGTATGGTAGGTAATGTTTATGAACATAATTTATTTGTGCCCATCAGGTAATTATGCCTCGTTAGTAGCTGCAAATATTCATTTAAATAAACTAAAAAATAACGCTACTATTAAAGAAGTAGAACAATTACCTTATTATTTAGATATAAATAGTACAAAGGGGCAATTTTATTTTATTGGTCTGGATAATAAAAAAAGATCAGTCTATACTTTAGCTATCGAAACACATCCTTCTATAATAACAAAAACAGCAGAAGACTTAATGAAAATTAGTCAAAAAAATGATAAGGAAATAAAGTTAGTTGATGTTTCCCCGTTTACACCTAAATATATTAAGCTAAGAAAATCGCCATTCTTTAAAAAGATATTGACTAAACATATTTCAAAGATGTTACTGGAGATTGATCGTCTAGTACAAAATAATACATGATTAGATGACAGACCTGCCTTTTTCTTGACTATATCAAGACTATCATAGATAATGGATAAGAAAAAAATAAAAAAGTGGTGTTAATAAATGGGTTATGCAATAATAAGTGAAGTACTGCCTAATTCAATAGCAGAAGAATTAGAGCTTGAAATAGGAGATAAGATATTAGAAATCAATAATCAACAAATGAATGATTTAATCGATTTCCAATTTTTGTGGGCAGATGAAGAAATAGATTTAGTGATTCAAAAAACAAGCGGAGAAGAAATTCTCTATCAAATAGAAAAAGATTATGATGAAAGTTTAGGGGTTGTCTTTGAAAAAGCAATTTTTGATAAAATGCGTACATGTAAAAATAATTGCATTTTTTGTTTTGTTGCTCAGATGGCTCCGGGAATGAGAAGTTCTCTTTATGACAAAGATGATGATTATCGACTTTCAGTCTTACAAGGTAATTTTGTAACACTAACAAATTTAAAAGACGAAGATTTTGATAGGATTAAAAGGTATCACTTAAGTCCATTATATGTATCTGTACATACAACTAGTCCGGACTTACGAGTTAGTTTATTAAACAATAAAAATGCATATAAAATTATAGACCAATTAAGGGATTTAGCAGAGGCAGGAATAGAATTTCATTGTCAAATTGTTTTATGTCCTGGTATAAATGATGGTGAGTATTTAGAAAGAACGTTAACAGATTTAAAAAACTTATGGCCAAGCGTAAAATCTATTGCAGTAGTTCCAGTGGGGATTACTAAATTCACTAAAAATCCTGAAAAATTTCCTTTTATAACTAGGGATTATGCACAAAACTTAGTTAATTACATTGAAAACAAACAACAACAATTTAAAAAAGAACTTGGAGATTCTTTAGTATTTGTTGCTGATGAACTTTATGTTAAAGCTTCAAAGATGTTTCCATCTAAAGAGGTTTATGAAGAGTTCCCTCAAACAGAAAATGGAATTGGGATAGGAAGAATTTTTTTAGATGAATTTATGGAATTGGAAAAAACATTTCCTAAGGAGGTTTCTACCAAAAGTTATGTTGTTGTAACGGGTGTATCAGGACAATTTGTCTTAACACCTTTAATAGAAAGAATGTCTCAAATAAAGGGGCTAGATTTAGAATTAAAAACTGTTGAAAATAGTTTTTTTGGTCCAAGAGTAACGGTAACAGGTCTTTTAACAGGAACTGATCTTATTAAAAATCTTAGAGGTTTACCAAAAGGAACAAATGTAGTTATCTCAAAAGTTATGCTTAAACAAGAAGAAGATGTCTTTTTAGACGGATTAACCGTAGAAGATGTTCAAAGGGAACTAAATATAAATTTGATGTGTGTAGATAATACAGCTAGCGGTTTAATAAACCAAATATTAAGTTAGTGGAGTAATTAAAGGAGTGAAAGATATTGAAACCCTTAGTGGCAATAGTAGGACGACCTAATGTCGGTAAATCTACTTTGTTTAATAGGTTAACAGGGGGAAGAATAGCTATTGTTGAAGATACCCCTGGTGTAACCAGAGATAGATTATATAGAGATGCTGAGTGGGAAAATAGAATATTTACAGTAATTGATACAGGTGGAATAGAAACTGGAAAAAATGATAAAATGATAGAAAGAATAAAAATTCAAGCACAAATAGCAATTGAAGAAGCAGATGTTATTTTATTTGTTATCGATGGAAGAACAGGCATTACAGTTGAAGACCAAGAAATTTCACTGATGCTAAGAAAGACTAAAAAAAATGTTATTTTAGTAGTAAACAAAATTGAAGATTATTCTGATCCAACAACGATGTATGAGTTTTATTCTTTAGGATTAGGAGAACCTAATTATATTTCAGCTGCTCATGGCATGAATACAGGTGATTTACTAGATAATGTAGTAGAGAAATTACCTAAAAATGATGAAGAAATAATTGACCCTGATATAATAATGTTGGCAGTTGCAGGTAGACCAAATGTTGGGAAATCATCATTGGTTAATACTATACTTGGTAAAGAAAGAGTTATCGTTAGCGATGTTGCAGGTACAACAAGAGATGCAATAGACACTAAATTTATGCGTAATTCTCAAGAATATGTGATTATTGATACAGCAGGAATGAGACGCAGGGGAAAAATATACGATAATACTGAAAGGTATAGTGTTATTAGATCTTTACGAGCAATAGATAGATCAGATGTTGTGCTACTTGTTATGGACGCAAAAGATGGCATAACTGAACAAGACAAAAAGGTTATTGGCTATGCTCATGAACAAGGAAAAGGATGTATTTTAGTTATTAACAAATGGGACCTAATTGAAAAAGATGATAAAACCTTACATAATTTTGAAAAGAAAGTTCGTAAGGAATTATTATTTTTACAGTATGCTCCAATTATATTTGTTTCTGCAGTTACAAAACAAAGGACTGACAAAATTCTTGAAATAGTAGATTATGTAGCAGAACAACAAAGTAATAGAGTAAGTACAAGTGCATTAAACCAGGTAATCACAGAAGCTACTCAATTAAATCCTCCGCCTTCAGATAAAGGGAAACGTTTAAAAATTCTTTATACAACGCAAGTAGGTATTAAACCACCGACATTTATACTTTTTGTTAATGAACCTGAAATAATGCATTTCTCCTATAAAAGATATTTAGAAAATAAAATAAGGGACTCTTTTGGTTTTGAAGGAACCCCTATAAGATTAGTTGCTAGAAAAAAGTCTGAGTAAGAGGGGAAAACAATGCAATGGCTTAAGATAATTTCTTTTGGTTATTTACTTGGTTCAATTCCTTTTGGGCTTATAATAGGTAGATTATATGGTAAGGATGTAAGGAAATTTGGAAGTAAAAACATTGGTTTTACTAATGTTTGGCGAGTAATTGGGCTTGTTCCTGCATTGCTTGTATTAACTTTAGATGCACTCAAGGGATATTTATCCGTATATTATGGTTATCAAATAGGTGGTGAATTATTTGCTATTGTAGGGGCAATAGCGAGTGTTTGTGGACATATGTTTCCTCTTTATCTTAAATTTAAAGGTGGTAAAGGTGTAGCTACCGCTTTAGGAGTAATAATTTTTTTATCTCCTAAGGTAACACTTTTTGCAGTTATTATTTGGTTAGTTGTAACATTTATAACTAGGTATGTTTCACTTGCATCAATTTTAGCTGCAATATTTGTGCCTTTTGGCATGTATTTTTTACAAAAACCATTAGTTTATGTAATATTTGCAATCATTGGATCAATTTCTATTGTATTTAAGCATTCTGAAAATATAAAAAAACTAATTAATAGGACAGAAAATAAAATAGGTTCTAAAATTTCTATTTCGAAAGGAGGACCATTATGAATAAAGTAGCTGTTTTAGGTTCAGGTAGCTGGGGAACAGCATTAGCTATTACCCTCGCTAAAAAAGGATATGATACCAATATTTGGGCTAGGAGGTCTTCCCTAGCACAGGAGCTAAATGAAAACAAAGAAAACAAGCAATATTTACCAGGTGTCGTGATTCCTAATAATATCTACAGTTCAGCTGATTTAGAAAAGGTTATTCATAAGGCAAAGTATATAGTTATGTCTATACCTACCCACGGGATTAGAGAAGTAGCCTTACAATTAAAAAATATAATTAAACCTGATTCCATTTTAATTAATACTTCTAAAGGTATAGAGCCAGGCACTTTAATGCTACAACATGAGGTAATTGAAGAAGAAATTCCTGAGATGTATGAAAGAATTGCCCTACTATCAGGACCTAGTCATGCTGAAGAAGTAGGTAAAGAGTTACCTACTGCTGTTGTAGTTGCTTCAAGAATAAGTGAGGTAGCTACTGAAATTCAAGATTTATTCATTTCACCAAAGTTTAGAGTATATACTAATTTAGATGTTATTGGAGTAGAAGTAGGAGGAGCTTTAAAAAATGTAATTGCTTTAGCTACAGGGATAGCAGATGGATTAGGCTTTGGAGATAATACAAAGGCAGCAATAATAACAAGAGGTTTAACGGAAATAGCACGTATTGGTAAAAAAATGGGTGCAAATGATCTTACTTTTGCTGGTTTAACTGGTATAGGAGATTTAGTTGTTACTTGTAATAGTATGCATAGCCGTAATCGTAGAGCAGGAATAGCTATAGGTCAAGGTAAAAAGTTAGATACAATATTAGCCGAAATGGGTATGGTAGTTGAAGGAGTTAGAACCTGTAAAGCTACTATGGAATTAAGTAAGAAATATGATGTAGAGTTACCTATTTCAAAGGAAGTATATAATGTATTATTTGAAGGTGTCACGCCAGAAAAAGCGGTAGTTAATTTAATGACAAGATTAAAAACGCATGAAGTTGAATCAGTATTTTAATATATTAAAAAAAAAGACCTTTTTAGGTCTTTTTTTTATTTAAGCAAATATATATTAAGTACAATATAAATTAATTTATTTTTGTAATATTTTTTTTGTAATATTTAAAGAGTTTGGACATATAAATATTAATGTTAAAGATGTACTAAGGGGGTAGATTAATAATGAACTATGATAAAGTAGAAAAACTAGAAGAACTTGAGGACTTTGAAAATTACACAATTTTTGAGGACATTGCAAATCGAACAGGTGGTAATATCTATGTTTCAGCTGTAGGACCTGTTCGCACAGGTAAATCAACCTTTATCAAAAAGTTTATGGATTTAATAGTATTACCAGCAATAGAGGATAAATATGACAAAGAAAGAACTATTGACTCTTTACCACAAAGTGGAGCTGGAAAAACTATTATGACAACTGAACCTAAATTTGTTCCAGATGAAGCTGTACAATTACAAATTAGAGATGGAATTAATGTTAAAGTAAGATTAGTTGATTGTGTTGGTTATTCAGTTGAGGGAGCTCTTGGTTATGAAGAAGCTGATGGACCAAGAATGGTACGAACTCCATGGGCAGAGGATCCAGTACCCTTTCATGAAGCTGCTGAAATTGGTACAAGAAAAGTAATAACTGACCATTCTACTATAGGTCTTGTAATTACAGCTGATGGAAGTTTTAATGATATTCCAAGAGAAAATTATATTGATTCTGAACAAAGGGTAGTATCAGAGTTAAAAGAATTAAACAAACCATTTATAGTTTTATTAAATACGATTAATCCTGAAGATCAAGAAACTTTAGAACTTGCAGAAAGTTTAGAAAAGAATTATGATGTACCAGTTATACCAATGAACATTGCACAAATGGAAGAAGAAGAGCTAATGAGAGTTATGGAAGAAGTTCTTTTTGAATTCCCAGTTGCGGAAGTAAACATTAGTTTACCAAAATGGATAGAAGAACTTGAAAATGAGCATTGGTTAAGAGCTCAATTTGAGGATGCAGTACATAGCACAATTAGTGAAGTTAAAAGATTAAGGGATATTGATAATGCAATTGAATGTTTAGCTGCTTATGATTTTGTAAATGATGTTGTAATTGATAATATGGATATGGGTACAGGGATAGCTCATATAAAAATGTCTGCAGAAGATAGTTTATTTTACAGAGTTTATAAAGAGATAACTGGTGAAGAAGTTGCAGGTTTACATGATATTATTAACTTAACAAAAGTTTATGTAGATACTAAAAGAGAATATGATAAAGTTGAAAGTGCTTTATTAGATGTAAAAGAAACTGGTTATGGAATGGTTGCTCCAACATTAAGTGAAATGAGTTTAGAAGAACCTGAATTATTTAAGAAATCAGGAAACTTTGGAGTAAAATTAAAAGCTAGTGCACCAACTTTACACATAATTAGGTCTGATATAACTACTGAAATTACTCCTATGATGGGATCAGAAAAACAATGTGAAGATTTAGTTAGATATTTATTAGAAAAATTTGAAGAAAACCCAACTTTAATGTGGAACTATGATATTTTTGGAAAATCACTTCATGATTTAGTAAATGAAAACATTCAAGGCAAATTACAGAAAATGCCTGAAAATGTGCAGCGTAAATTACAAGAAGCACTTAAACGTGTTGTAAATGATGGTAGTGGTGGGCTAATTTGTATTATAATCTAATCGGTCGTTTGACCGATTTTTTTTTCCTAATAAAAACAGCTAAAAAACCACTTTTAAATAAAGGTGGTTTTTTAGTTGATATATAATATATAATCTTGACAAAGGAATAAAACATATGATAATGTCTACCCTATAAGGAAATTAATCCGCAATGGATGGACAGAGGTGGTGCAAATGTTTATAACAGAAAAAAAAAATTTTATATCGTCAGTAAAGAAATTTTACCGGAAGCAATAATTAAAACAGCAAAGGTTAAAGAAGTTCTCGCCCAAAAAAAAGCGGAAACTGTAAATGAAGCTGTTTTGATGGTTGGTTTAAGTAGAAGTGCATTTTATAAATACAGGGATGGAGTTTTTCCTTTTTACGAAGCAAGTAAGGAAAGAATAGTTACAATAATGGTTATTATGAATCACACTTCTGGCGTTTTATCTACTTGTTTAAATGTAATAGCAGAAACTAAAGGAAGTGTATTAACCATTAATCAAGGAATACCATTACAAGATGTTGCTTATGTATCTATTTCAATTGAAACAGCAGGTATGGATATAAATATCGAAGAGCTAATTGATGCGCTAAATAATATATCAGGCATTAAAAAAGTTGAAATTGTTGGACAAAGCTAGGAGGGAAAAAATGAGTAAAATCATTAAAGTAGGTTTATTAGGATTAGGAACAGTTGGAACTGGGGTATATAAATTATTAGAAAAGCAAAAAGAAAAGCTATTATTAAAATCAGGAACTAATATAGAAATAAAAAAAATACTGGTTAAAAATAAAGATAAGGAAAGACCAGTAGATAAATCAATGTTAACTGATGATTGGCAGGAGATTATTAATGATCCGGAAATTCAAATAATAGTAGAATTGATGGGTGGCATGGAGCCTGCGAAAGGTTACATAGTTGAAGCATTACAAAAAGGCAAACATGTTGTTACGGCTAATAAAGATTTAATGGCCGAATATGGCCAAGAGTTTTTTGCTGAAGCAGAGAGTCAAAATGTAGATTTAGCCTTTGAAGCAAGTGTTGGTGGTGGAATACCAATAATTAGACCTTTAAAACAATGTTTAGTAGGTAATGACTTAACCGAAATTTTTGGGATTATAAACGGTACAACAAATTTCATCTTAACGAAAATGACTAATGAAGACGTTGAATTTGGCGATGTTTTAAAAGAGGCACAAGAATTAGGATACGCAGAAGCCGATCCAACAGCAGATGTAGAAGGTTATGATGCTGCTAGAAAACTTGCAATTTTATCTTCTTTAGCATTTCATTCAAGAGTAACTTTTAAGGATGTTTTTGTAGAAGGTATAACTAAGATTTCTTCAAAAGATATTGAATATGCTAAAGAACTTGGTTATGTAATTAAACTTATCGCAATCGGTAAAAACACAGAAGATGGAATAGAAGTTCGTGTACATCCAACACTTATTCCAAATAATCAACCTCTTGCTGCTGTTAATGATTCTTTTAACGCTGTATTTGTAAAAGGTGATGCAATAGGAGAAGCAATGTTTTATGGTCCGGGGGCAGGTGAATTACCAACTGCTAGTGCAGTAGTGGGAGATATTATTGATGTTGCTCGTAATATTGTCAACAATTGTACAAATAGAATAAATTGTACATGCTATGATAAAATTTCTATTATGCCAAAAGATGAAATTAAAACAAGATACTATATCAGATTACAAGTACAAGACGAATCTGGAGTTTTTGCTAGTATTTCAAGTGTACTTGGAAATCAAAAAGTTAGCTTAGCATCGGTTATTCAAAAACAAATTAATGAAAAAAATGAAGCAGAAATAGTAATTATTACTCACGTAGTTAAAGAAAAACAATTAATGGAAGCCTTAAAACTTATTTCAGAATTACCTATTGTTTCAGAAGTTTCATCTGTAATAAGAGTTGAAGATATTTAATTTATATGGGGGCAAATATGATTTTAAAGATTCCAGCCACAAGTGCTAATTTAGGTCCAGGGTTTGACTGTATAGGGATGGCTTTAGATTTATATAATTTTGTTGAATTTCATGAGTTGAATGAAGGAATGCTTGAAATAATAGTTGAAAAGGAAGGTAGTACTGAACTACCTACTGATCATAATAATTTACTATTTAAAGCTTATAAATCAGTGTTTGAATATCTAAATAAGCCAGTTATGGGAATACATCTAAAATTAATTAATAATATTCCTTTATCAAGAGGTTTAGGTAGTAGTGCAGCAGCAGTAGTAGGTGGAGTTTTAGTTGCTAATAAGATATTAGGCGAACCACTAACTAAAGAAGAATTATTAAAACTAGCGGTAAAAATTGAAGGTCATCCTGATAATGTTGCCCCTGCTTTATTTGGGGGCATAGTTCTTTCTGGTTCAAATGGTGATCAAGTTTTTTATCGAAAAATTTCACCAGGGGTTATGTTAAAATGTTCAGTTTTAATACCTGATTTTCATTTATCGACTAAAAAAGCAAGGTCAGTATTACCTAAAATGATTTCATTACAAGATGCTATCTTTAATGTTGGCAGAATGGGTTTATTGGTAGATGCACTTCACAGTGAAAATTATGAGATGCTAAATATAGCTATCGAAGATAAATTACATCAACCTTATAGAAGTAAATTAATTCCTGGTTTAGATGATATCTTCAAATTAGCCAAAGAGTTAAACTTATTAGGTGTTAGTATTAGCGGAGCAGGACCTACAGTTATCGTTTTTCATAAAGACGGTGATCAAGATAAAGTTAAAAAACTACAAGAGGTTTTCAAAAATTATAATATTGATTCGAATCTAGTGCATTTAAACCCTATTGAGCAGGGAGTAGTGGAATAGATTTAGGTGGAGGTAATAGTGTAAATGGCACTTATTGTACAAAAATTCGGAGGAAGTTCTGTAGCTGATGTTAGTAAAATTCAAAATATCGCACAAAAAATATCTAAATTTTACTCAGATAATAATAAAATTGTTGTAGTAGTATCTGCAATGGGAGATTCTACAGATATATTACTTGAGATGGCAAATGAAATTAATTCACATCCATCATCACGTGAAATGGACATGCTCCTATCTACTGGTGAGCAGGTTTCTATAGCATTACTTGCAATGGCCTTAGATGCTATTAATATACCTGTTATTTCTTTTACAGGGTCTCAAGTTGGTATCATCACTGATAATATCCATTGTAAAGCTAGGATAAATAAAATTGTAACAGATAAAATAACATGTGCGCTAGATGAAAATAAAGTAGTTATAGTTGCTGGTTTTCAAGGAAGAACTATCGAAAATGAAATCACTACTTTAGGAAGAGGTGGATCTGATACAACTGCCGTTGCCTTAGCTACCTCCTTAAATGCAGATTTATGTGAAATTTATACTGATGTAGACGGTGTTTATACAACTGATCCTAGAATAGTAAAAGAAGCTGTAAAACTAAACGAAATAACTTATGACGAAATGTTAGAACTAGCTAGTTTAGGTGCTGGTGTCCTACATCCTCGTTCAGTAGAATTAGCAAAATTATATAATGTACCATTATCAGTGCGTTCAAGTTTTTCAAATGAGGAGGGTACAAAAGTAGTGAATACCACATTATTAGAAAAAGAAATAGTAGTTACGGGAGTTACTAGAGATTTAAACGTTGCAAAAATTGGATTATTTGATGTTCCAGATATACCAGGGATAGCAAGCAAGATTTTTAATTTTTTAGCTAATGAGCATATAAATGTAGATATGATTGTTCAAAGTGCTATGCGTAATGATTTAAATGATATTGCATTTACCATACCTAAAGATGACTTGAATAAAGCTTTAGAAATTATAAATAGAATCAAAGATGATATAAAGATTTCAGAAGTAGTTTATGCTGATGATGTAGCAAAAGTATCTATTGTTGGGGCAGGTATGATTACATCTCCAGGCGTAGCTGCAAAAATGTTTAAGATACTAGCAGATAATAACGTAAACCTAAAAATGATAAGTACTTCAGAAATAAAAGTATCGTGTATAGTTGATGCAGATCAGGCTGATAAATCGGTACAATTGTTACATGAAAGTTTTAATTTAGCAAATTTAAAATAAGATATTTAGGTTAACCTCACATTCCTGATTAAGCTGTGGTGTGCTGTTAAGCTTAATTCGTGATGTCGCTTAAGTTGGTAGAGTACACGTCTAAGTTATTTAATATAACTTAGACGTGTTTTTTTGTCTATTATATGGCGAGTGTTAAAAGAGTAACTGTAAACAAATTTAAATCAATACAAATAACAGCAATACCTTATAGTAATTATAAACTATAACTTAATAACTATAATAAATAGTAGATAATTTTCTGAATTAAATACACTAATGTGTCAATGAGCTAAAAACGTTATATAATTGCAATATGAGGATAATCAAATATATAAATTAGAAAAATAATTTAAACGAGTAGGAGGTGAAAAAATGGCAGAAACAAGAATAATAAATGAAAAAGGACAAGATGTTAAAGAAACCGTAAAACCTAAAGCAACTGTAGCCCAAAAGAAAAAAACAAGTCAATTTACTTATGGGATAATCCTTTTTGCCTTTATGATAGGAGCAGGAGTTTACCTAACTAATTACTCATCAAAACATATTATTATATGGGGTTTAGGTATTTTCGCTGGTTTTGTTTTACAAAGAGCAAATTTTGGTTTTACTGCTGCTTTAAGAGATCCTGCTATGATTGGTAGTACAGTTTTACTTAAGGCTGTTATAATTGCAATTGCCGTAGCCACAGTAGGTTTTGCTTACCTACAGTATAGTGCAGTTTCACAAGGATTACCTTTACCAGGTAAAGTATCCCCTGTTGGATTCCATGTTGCTATTGGAGGTTTTGTCTTTGGAATAGGGATGGTTTTAGCTGGTGGTTGTGCTTCAGGTTCTCTAACTAAAATAGGAGATGGATTTTTAACGTCAATAGTTGTATTAATCTTCTTTATAGTTGGGTCTTTATTAGGAGTTAGAAATTATGACTGGTGGGAAAGTACTTTCATGCCAGAAAAGGGAATATTCTTACCAGATGTTTTTGGTTGGATCCCAGCATTACTACTTCAATTTGGTATGTTATTACTAGCTTATTTAGTTGCAAATTGGTATGGTAATAAAAATTCAAGAGGATTATAAGAAAATTTACGTGAAGATAATATTTTGGATAATTTTGTCGAAGTAGGAGGTGATTTGTTTGAATATTCAAGAAAATACATATTACAAAAAAGTTTTTAAAAAATCATGGTCCTTTACAAACGCAGCTATCTTACTAGGTCTTATTAATGTTAGTATGTTAGCATTTACTGGTAAACCATGGGGAGTAACAACATCGTTTACTTATTGGGGAGCTTGGATAATGCAAGCCTTTGGCGGTCATCCGGAAAAATGGTATTTCTTTCAAAAGAAAATTGATGCTCTAAATGGAGGCTTCTTTAATGATTTACATTCTTTATCGAATGTAGGTATAATTTTAGGTGCTCTATTAGCAACTTTACTGGCATCTAGGTTTAGAGTTAAAAAAATTGTTTCATTCCACCAACTCATTCCAGGAATAATTGGTGGTCTTTTGATGGGGTATGGAGCCAGGATTTCTTTTGGTTGTAATATAGGAGCTTTATTTAGTGGGGTTGCTTCTATGTCTGTACATGGTTGGATGTATTGGGTATTTATTCTGATTGGCGCTAGTGTAGGTGGAATAATACTAGAAAAATACTTTATGTAAGATATTATTATGAACTTTTAAAATCTATAGACAAGAAGAAACGCAGATAATTTTTAGAAAATTAAAATTTATCTGCGTTTCTTTATGTAAATAATAGGATTTACTCAACTTAGAAATTACTAAAACACCGATATGAACAGGAACATTTTCATGATATTAACATATTTTATATAAATGATCGAAAAAAATATCTTCAACTAAAGGAGGAATCCATTTGAAAATATGTTTAGATCCTGGTCATGGAGGTAAAGATAGATGGAATACAGGGCCTTTTGGTTATGTGGAAGCTGATGGGGTACTAGATATTGCCCTGGCTGCAGGAAAAATTCTGGAACAATATGTAGAAGTAATATATACAAGAAAACAAGATACAAATTTACCTTGGGAAAATACTAGCTGGCGCGACTTAAGGGCAAGGGCAAACTTTGCCAATGAGCAAAAGTGCGATTATTATATTTCTATTCATACAAATGCAGCAAGTCCTTTGTCTGAAGGTACAGAAACTTATTGTTTACAAATGGGTGGACAAGGAGAAAAGTTAGCTAAAGAAATTCAAAAAAATTTAGTAACTGATTTAGGTTTAAAAGATAGGGGAGTAAAAGAAGGAAATTTTGCCGTATTACGTTTAACTGATATGCCTGCAGTGTTAACGGAAGTAGCTTTTCATTCAAATCCAAAAGAAGCTCAGTTATTAATGGATACAGATTTTAAAAATAAAGCAGGAAGTGCTATTGCAAAAGGTGTATTAAACTTTCTTAATATTCCATTTGAAAGACAAGAAATTGAAAAGCCTTGGCAGCAAAAAACAGGAGAAGATGCTATTGATGAACTAGCAAAAAGTGGTATAATAGCAAATTCGAAATTATGGAAAGACAAAGATTTAATAAACACCCCTACACCCTTGTGGTTGTTTTTTGAAGTTGTTAACAGAATAAAAAGTTAAATGGTAAAAAGGTGTGAGATTAATTTATCTCACACCTTTTTTTGTTTATATTTTATATGACATCCTAGCATAAAACCATGCAATTTTTCATAGTATTTAGGGAGGTGGAGACATGTACAAAATTATTATATTTGTTATTTTTTTAATATTGTTATTTATTGCCCTTAAAGTAAAGACTAGACTAAATATGAAAAGAAAAAACCTCCCAGAGCCCATAAGTAGCCCTTTAGCTGAAGCACTTAAACAACTAATTGGTATAGCCGGAGGAATCTATTTATCTTTAATAATGTTTATTTCTTTTTTAGCTATTGATATTCCAACTAAAGTAAAAATACTAAATATTAATATGGATCCATTAGCTTTATGCTCACTTTTATTAGCAATATTACAACCAATTGTTTATAACCTTTTAATCTTAAAAAATAAATAATTACTGGAGGTTTATATGAAATTAAGTGAATTAGTAGGCAAACAAATTGTAAATATCTTTGATGGGGCTAGACTTGGAACAATTGGCGAATCAGATTTAATTATACATACAGAAAGCGGGGAAATAGACTCAATTATTGTTCCTAATAGAGAAAATATTTTTAGTATGTGGCTAGATAAATCAAACTTGACAATTCCTTGGCAATCAGTAAAAAAAATTGGGCGAGAGGTTATCATAGTAGAACTTGATCGGAGTCATTCAAGTTCTAGAGATTACTCTATGTAAGAAACTTGAATAATATATTTATGTATGTTATACTGACACCAATTTAATAATAACCTCATCTCGAGTAGATGAGGTAGAGGTGCAAAAATTAAAAGTATTACTAGGGAGGTATTAGGATACCTGTGAACTAGTAAAAAAGGAATTTTTGCCGAAGTCTAATAGATTCCTAAATTATTAGGCTGGGTCTGTACTTAAGAGGTACAGGACTGTCATCTATAGTTACCCGACCTTAGATGGAGTGCTATCTCAGTAATGGATATGATGGGGAATCTTGTTGGCTAATAGCCAAAGGGTTTTTTCCCTTTGGTTTTTTTATTATTCTTTTAAGCCTTAATATACTTGTATTCACGGGACAAAAGGGGGAAAAATCGTGAGCATAATTAAAGTAGCGGTAATGGGTGCTTGTGGTAAAATGGGAAGATTTATCAGTACAGGCGTAGTTAATGACCCTGAGCTAGAATTAGTAGCCGCTTTTGATGTTATAAATGAAGGAATGAATTTAGGTGCATTAATAGGTATTTCAAATATTGATGTTACAATTGATACAGACCTTACTAAAATGTTAAACGAAAAAAAGATAGATGTAATTATCGATTTTACAAATGCAAAAGCTTTAATGAAAAATATATCTGAGATTATAGAAAAGAAAATAAGCGTAGTTATTGGTACAACTGGTTTAAATGAAGATGATATTAATAAAATTAATCAATTAGCAATGAATAATAGTTCAGGTGTTTTCTTAGCACCTAATTTTGCAATTGGTGCAGTATTAATGATGAAATATGCTCAAGATGCAGCAAAATATTTTCCACATGTTGAAATAATAGAGCTCCATCATAACCAAAAACTAGATGCACCATCTGGAACAGCTATAAAAACACTAGAGCAGATAGCAAAAGTAAGAAGGCCTTTTACTCAAGGGGCAGAGGATGAATTCGAAAAAATTGAAGGTTCCAGAGGTGGTGACTATGAAGGGATAAGGATTCATAGTGTAAGATTACCAGGATATGTAGCTCATCAAGAAGTAATCTTTGGAGGGCTTGGACAAACTTTAACATTAAGACATGATTCGATCTCAAGGGAGTCTTTTATACCTGGTGTTATGTTAGCAGTTAAAAAAGTTAGAACATGGCAAGGTTTGGTTTATGGATTAGAAAATATTTTAGAATAAAAACCTGCATGCACCCATTTTGACTTTCCCACATATATTATCTTAGCAAAAGCAAAGGGAGGTTTTGGAATGGGTGGTGCTTTAGCAGGAAGAAAGATAGCCCTTATAGGTGGCGATGAAAGAGAATTATATTTATTAGAAGATTTGGTGAAAAAAAACCTACAAGTTAATGCAGTTGGGTTTGATAAAATGGTGCAAACATCTAACCTCAGATTGTTTGATGATGTAAAGGAAGCAATAAAGGATGTAGGCGCTATCATTTTACCCATGACAGGAATGAATAGCGAAGGTTTTGTAAAAGCAAACTTTTCCATAAATAAAATACAAATCACAGAAAAAAATCTAATGGATATCCCAAGCCATATTCCAATTTTTATTGGAATAGCAAATGAATTTCTAAAAAATCTAGCACATAAATATAATTTAAAGGTTGTAGAAACAGCTAAAATAGAGGAAATTGCAATTTTAAATTCTATTCCTACTGCTGAAGGTGCTATACAAGTGGCGATGGAGGAGTCTCCTATCACTATTCATGGTAGCAACGCTGTAGTGATAGGTTTTGGTAATTGTGGCAAAACTTTAGCTAGAACTTTAGATGCTCTAGGAGCTAAAACAACTGTATTAGCAAGGAAAAAAAGGGATATAGCTAGAATTATTGAAATGGGTTATACTCCAGCAGAGTATGATGATATGAATGAGGTAATAGCAAGCGCAGAGTTTATTTTTAACACTATACCTGTTTTTATCCTTGATAAAGATAGATTATCAGTTGTTAACCAAGACTGTCTAATAGTAGATATCGCTTCTAATCCTGGGGGTACAGATTTTAAGGTAGCAGAGGAATTAGGTATAAAGGCGACGTTAGCTCTAGGTTTACCTGGAAAAGTCGCACCTAAAACTGCTGGATTGATTCTTTCTAAAGTGATACCTAAACTAATCCAAAGTGAAACCTCCCGTCCCGAAATAAATAAGGTGGGAGGGATAAATAATGAAGCTAAAAGGTAAAAAAATTGGATTTGCAGTAACTGGATCACATTGTACTCTTAGTGAAACCTTACCTCAAATAGAAAAATTAAAAGCCGAAGGTGCTGAAGTATTTGTTATTTTTTCTGAATCAGTATTAACAACAAGTACTAGATTTGGAACTAAAGAATATTGGTATGAACAGTATCAAAATTCATCCGGAAATTCAATCATATCAACTATATCAGAAGCTGAACCAATTGGACCAAAGAACTATCTAGATTGCATAATTATTGCCCCATGTACTGGAAATACTCTTGGTAAATTAGCAAATGGAATAACAGATAGTTCAGTAGTAATGGCAGCAAAAGCAGGTCTTCGTAATTTGAAACCAGTTGTAATTGCTATTTCAACTAATGATGGTTTAGCTAATTCAGCAAAAAATCTTGGTGTTCTTTTAAACACTAAAAATATTTATTTTGTACCATTTAGGCAAGATGATCCACATGATAAGCCAAATTCACTTGTAGCTAATATGGATAAAGTAGTCGATTCTATAGTAGCTGCAATAGAAGGAAAACAATTACAACCAATTATTGATAATTAGTTTATAATTTTCTTTCTGTTATATAAAATTAAGGAGGAGTTATAAGTGAAAAAAGTAAATATAGCTATAGTTGGAGCAACTGGAGCAGTAGGCCAAGAAATATTAAAGGTTATGACTGAAAGAAATTTTCCTTATAAGAGTTTAAAATTATTAGCTAGTAAAAGATCAGCTGGTCAAAAGATAACTTATAATGGTGAAGTTTATGAAGTAGAAGAAACAACTGAAAAATCATTTGACGATGTAGATATTGCTTTATTTGCAGGGGGTCCGGCTAGTAGAGCTTATGGAAGAATAGCTCAATCAAAAGGTGTTATAGTAATAGATAATAGCAGTACCTTTAGATTAGAACCAGATGTTCCTTTAGTAGTGCCTGAAGTTAACCCAGAAGCTCTAAAGGATCATAAAGGTTTAATTGCAAGTCCTAATTGCTCAACGATTATTATGGCAGTAGCTTTAAATCCAATTTATCGCTTTAGTAAGATTAATAGAGTTATTGTTTCAACATATCAGGCAGTTTCTGGTGCAGGTAGAGAAGGAATAGACGAACTTAGTATTCAAAGCAAGCAGGTTTTAGATGGAAGTCCTATTAAACCTGATAAATTTGCTCATCAGATTGCTTTTAACTTAATTCCACATATTGATTCTTGGGTAGAGGAAAATTATACAAAAGAAGAAATGAAAATGGTATATGAAACTCATAAGATTTTCGATGATAAAGAGATGGCGATTACTGCGACTACTGTACGCGTACCAGTTTTTCGTAGTCACTCTGAATCAGTATATATTGAAACTGAAGAAAATATACCTGTAGAAAAGGTAAAAGAACTATTAAGCAGTAGCAAAGGAATAGTAGTTAAAGATGAACCACAGGAAAATTCTTATCCTATGCCTGCTGATACTTCAGATACTGATGATATTTATGTTGGTAGAATTCGTAAAGATTTATATATTAAAAATGGACTTAATTTATGGATAGCAGGAGATCAAATACGTAAAGGAGCAGCTACTAACACTGTTCAGATCGCTGAAGAATTATTAAAAAATAATCTCGTGTGATGGGGTGTGATTAATGAAATTAATCGTCCAAAAATTTGGGGGAACTTCTGTTTCTACTAAAGAAAATAGAGATTTAGTTGCTAAAAAGATAACTTCAGCTAAACAAGAAGGATATGGTGTGATAGTTGTTGTCTCTGCAATGGGACGAAAAGGAGATCCTTATGCTACAGATACTTTAATGAGTTTTGTAAGAAATAATAGTAGTGAAGAAGTTAACCCTAGAGAACTTGATCTTCTCTTAAGTTGTGGGGAAGTTATTTCTGCGGTGCTATTATCGGAAGTCTTAAAAACTAAAGGTCATGAAGCGATAGTATTAAATGGAGCTCAGGCAGGGATTATTACTGATGATAGTTTTAATAATGCTAAAATTTTAAAGGTTAAACCAGAAAAAATTTATAATTATCTAAATGATAATAAAATAGTTATTGTAACTGGATTTCAGGGTGTTACAGAAGATGGCGAAATGACAACTTTAGGTAGAGGCGGTAGTGATACTACCGCTGCAGCGTTAGGAGTAGCTGTGGATGCCGAATTCGTTGATATCTATACTGATGTTGATGGAATTAAAACAGCAGATCCCCGAATTGTCAAAGATGCAAAAACATTGGATGTGATTACTTATACTGAAATTTGCAATTTAGCCCATGAAGGAGCAAGAGTTATTCATCCAAGAGCTGTGCAAATAGCCATGCAAAAAGATATTCCTTTAAGGATTAAATGCACCTTTTCAGATAATCCAGGTACATTGGTTAATAATTTAGGAAAAAGGTCTAATACTGTTGAGATCTTTGGAGATAGAATAATTACAGGAATAGCTCATGTAGCTAATGTAACACAACTTAAAATTTCTATCGATAATCAAGATAGGGATAAAAACACTCAACTATCTTTATTTAATACTTTAGCAAGTAATAGAATAAGTGTAGATTTCATTAATATAAATCCAGATAGAATTATATTTACTGTACAAGAGAATCAAACTAAGAATGCTATTAAGTTAATAGAGAATTTAGGTATAAAGGTAAATGCCTTAGTAGGATGTGCTAAAATTTCTTCAATCGGTGCAAATATGGCTGGTGTTCCTGGGGTTATGGCAAGTATAGTGGATTCCCTGACAAATGAAGATATCGAAATATTGCAAACCGCTGATTCTCATACAACAATTTGGTGTTTGGTTCATGGCAAAGATATGGAAAATGCTGTAATAGCATTGCATAATAAATTTAAATTAAGTTAGGGGGTGGGGATGTTGGTATTTGGTTCAGTTTTAACAGCAATGATAACGCCTTTTGATGAAAACTTAGAAGTAGATTATACTAAAGCAAGTGAACTTGCTGTAAGTTTAATCGAAAATGGTAGTGATGGAGTTGTTGTTGCAGGTACAACAGGTGAATCTCCAACATTATCCTTTGAAGAAAAAGTTAAGCTATTTGAGGCAGTTAAGAAAGCTGTAGGTAATAAGGGGCAAGTAATTGCAGGTACAGGAAGTAATAGTACAAGAGATAGTATTTTATTAACAGAGGCTGCTGAAAAAGCGGGGGTTGATGGAGTAATGTTAGTAGCACCTTATTATAATAAACCTCCACAAAGCGCTTTATATAAACACTTTGAAGCTATTGCAAATAAGACTAAATTACCTATTCTCCTTTATAATGTACCAGGCAGATCATCAGTTAATATGTCTCCAGAATTAATTGCATCTTTAGCAAAGATGCAAAACATAGTTGCTATAAAAGAAGCATCAGGTAGTATGGATCAAGCAAGTGAAATTAAAAGATTAGTGTCATCTGATTTTTTAATTTATAGTGGAGATGATTCTTTAACCTTACCTTTAATAGCTCTAGGGGGTCATGGAGTAGTTAGTGTTGCAAGTCATGTTGCAGGTACACAGATTAAAGAAATGATTGCTAGTTTTAAAGGTGGTAATGTACAGAAAGCTCAGGAGCTACATGTAAAGCTCTTTCCATTATTTAAAGCTATGTTTATAACTACTAACCCGATACCTGTAAAGGCTGCAGTTAATTTAATGGGTAAAAATGTAGGTAGTTTACGTTTACCTTTAGAAGATGCTAGTGACGAACATAAAGATTTAATTTCTTTAGAAATGAATAAATTAGGAATATTATAAAAGTTCTTAAAAAGGCTGTTACTTAATAGTAACAGTCTCTTTGCGTAAAATTGTTTTTTTAACACAATATTACTGATCGAAGAGATGATTAGCAATAAATTAGTATTACCATTGCCGAAAAAAAGTTAAATTGACTCTTAATATTTAAAGTGTTAGGATTATAATCATATTTTTAAGTTGTAAGCTGGAGGATGATGAAAGTGCGTGTGGTTATTATTGGAGCTGGAAAAGTCGGCTATAATATAGCAGAAATATTATCTTTAGAAAATCATGATATTATCGTGATTGAAAAGGATGAAGAACGATATAAAATTGTCCAGGAGAACTTAGATGTAAAGGTTATTAATGGATCTGGGTCAAGTACAGCTGTTCTTTTAGAAGCTGAAATATTTGAGACGGATTTATTAGTTTCGGTTACTCAAAGTGATGAATTAAATATGATTGCGTGTATGTTAGCCAAGCAATATGGAGTTCCTAAAACCATCTCTAGAGTTAGAAATCCAGAATATGCTGAAGGTAATAAATTAACTAATAGTTTAACATTAGGGATAGATCTTATAATTAATCCTGAAAAGGTAACTGCACTTGAAATAATGCAATTAATAGAGGTGCCTGAAGCAATTGATGTTGAGTACTTTGCAGAAGGTAAACTTCAATTTTTAGAGTTAGTTATAGATAAAAAATCACCAGTCGTAGGAAAAGCTTTAAAAAATATAGATTTTGTATATAGATGTGTAATAATTGGAATTTCTAGAAAAGGGAAAATGATTATTCCACGAGGAAATGATAAAATTTTAGAAAAAGATATAATTTTTGTTTTAGCAAAAACTAAAGACATGATTCATATTGAAAAGGCTATCGGTAAAAAAAGAAGTAAAATAAAAAGCGTTATGATTTTAGGTGGAAGTCGCATAGCCTATTATTTAGCGAAAAGTTTAGAAAAGAAAAAATAGGTGTTAAAATAGTTGAAAAGGATCATGTGCGTTGCAAAGAACTAGCTAGAGATTTAAATACGTCTATGGTTTTACATGGTGATGGTACAGATTTAGACCTTTTAGAAGAAGAAGGAGCAGGACAAGTTGATTTATTTGTTTCTCTAACTGATGATGATAAGTTAAATTTACTCGTGTGTTTAATAGCAAAACATCTAGGTGTTAAAAAAACAATAGCTCAAATAAGGCGTTCTGATTATTTACCTTTAATTGAAAGCGTAGGAATTGATATAGCAGTAAGTCCTAGATTATTAACTGCAGCTGCTATTTTAAGGTTTATTAGAAGGGGAGATATTGTTTCTGTTTCTTTTCTTGGAGGAGCAAAAGCAGAAATGATTGAATTAAACATTCAAGAAAAGTCCAAAATAGCAAATAAGACTTTACAAGAACTACCTTTTCCTCGAGAAGCAATAATCGGAGCTATTGTAAGAGATGGGGAAGAAATAATCCCAAAAGGTAGCGATTATTTACTACCTAAAGATAGGGTGATTATTTTTACGTTGCCTAGGGCAGTAACAAAGGTAGAGGCATTTTTTCAAAAGTATAATTTTTAAGTGAGGGAATAAGATGAAGTTAAGGTTAGTTTTTTCTACTTTAGGCATAATTGTTATAATTATCGGTTTAAGCATGCTTTTACCTCTAGCCTGGGCAATTTATTATGGTAGTCACGATATTTATGCCTTTTTGATTTCCTCTACTACTGCTTTAATTGTGGGTTTTACTTTATATAAGGTTTTTAAGACTCAAGATGTTTTTAGGTACAAAGAAGGATTTGCAGTTGTTTCATTAGCCTGGATCTTTGCAACTATTTTTGGTTCACTACCTTATCTTTTATCGGGAACCTTTGATAATTTTGCAGATGCAATTTTTGAAACAATGTCTGGTTTTACAACTACAGGGGCTACAGTAATTTCCAACATTGAAATTTTACCCCATGGTATATTAGTTTGGCGTAGTTTAACACATTGGCTAGGCGGCATGGGTATCGTTGTACTATTTGTTGCTTTATTATCTTCTATAGGCACTAGTGGAATGCAAATGTTTAAAGCAGAAGCCCCAGGACCTGTTAAGGAAAAATTAAAACCTCGAATAAGTGAATCGGCAAAAATGCTCTGGTATATTTATGTCGCTTTAACTGGAGCTAATTTCTTGTTATTATGGATTTTTGGAATGAGTTTTTTCGATGCTATGTGTCATGCTTTTTCGACTGTAGCTACAGGAGGATTTTCAAATCATAACACAAGTATTGGTTTCTATGATAGTTATGCTATCCACTTTATAAGTACTCTTTTTATGTTTTTAGCAGGTACTAATTTTACCCTTTATTATTTAGCTTTACATAATAATGACTATAAAATATTTTGGAAAAGTGAAGAATTCAGATTGTATTTAACAATAATTTTAGGTGCTATCATAATTATTTTTGGAGATTTATTTATCCATAATTATGGAAATCCCTTTAAGATACTTGATGATGCAAGTTTACAAGTTGTATCTATTATTACTACAACAGGGTTTGTATCAGCTGATTTTGATCAATGGCCGGGGTTATCAAAGAGTATTATTTTCACCTTACTGTTTATTGGTGGTTGTGCAGGTTCTACCTCAGGCGGTATAAAGGTATGGAGAATCTTAGTTTTATTAAAGCATACTCATCTTGAACTAAAAAGAGCTATACATCCTAGACTTATATCACCTCTTAAAATACAAGAAAAAATTGTTCCTGATGAAGTTTTAATTAAAATTCTACAGTTTTTCTTTATTTACATGTTTATATTTATTATTTCAACTGTAATTATCTCAAGTTTCGGTTACGAATTAATTGATTCTATGTCATCTGTCATTGCAACACTTGGAAATACAGGACCTGGTTTAAATAAGTTTGGACCAACTCAAAACTTTTTGCATGCCCCAGCAGCTGCAAAGTTTTTATTTTCTTTTTTAATGTTACTTGGTAGACTAGAATTATATACTGTGCTTGTATTATTTAGTCCAGTATTTTGGAAAAAATAATAATATAATTAGGTGAATATATGAAACACATTGATGATATACAAAAAGAATTAAAGGCTAAGGATTATAAAATGACGCCACAGAGAAAGATAATAATAGACTTTTTTCTAAAACATCCTGAAAAACATTTAAGCGCAGAAGATGTTTTTTTAGAAGTCAAAAAAATAAACCCAGATATTGGTTTAGCGACCGTATATAGAACTTTAGAGTTATTAGCTGATTTAGAAATCTTAAAAAAAATGAATTTTGATGATGGTAAATTTAGGTATGAATTTAGTAATGAAGAAGAGCATCATCACTTAATATGTTTGGGTTGTGATGAAGTAATAGAGTTTGAAAATGAAGTTTTAGAAAGTTTAGCTAATGTAATTGCACAAAAGCACGGATTCAAAGTTGTTGATCATCAATTAAAATTTTATGGTTACTGCAAAAATTGTACCCAAAAAGGCAAGGATTATATTTAATGCCCTGCCTTTTTAATTAGTTAACTTAACTTTAGCTAATAGCAGATAGGAGTCCTGATTTAAAGTGTTTAAATTACATTCCCACTCGAAACCTTTATTTAACCAAAATATTAACTTTTGTTCTAAATCCTTTTTAAGATATCCAATCAAATTACCTTGATAGTTAATGACAAATACATTATTATGTATTTTTTTAAGGTATACTGATTTTGGAATATTATTTATAAAGTCTAGTTTATTAGCAGGGTAAAAGGTAGTTTTAAACCTTTTTAAAAAAATAGGTGGAATTTCGTTTAATTCCCCTGTAAAGCATTCAGGATGTAAATTAATTGTTGAAGGTTTTAAGGTTTGATATTCCATAGTAATTACATTTGTGGATATATCTATTTTTTTACCACATTTTAAGCAATAATCTTTATACTTTAAAGTGTTTTTATAAATACTTCTATCAACATCTGACCATTTATTCCAACTTTTCCACTCTGTTTTACAAAGTAATTTACGGTTTTCAAAATCAGCAAAAACCCATTTGAGAAGTCGGTGGAAACCAAAAGCAAACCTGGCATGTTTAACAAAATTTGATGGAAGTCCTAGCGAAATAACATACTGCTCAAAAGATTCTTCTACCTTATCTTGAAGGTCACCTTCAATCTTAGAGTTTTTCCATGGGTAACCTTTAAGGGTTAAGTGTTCTTTGAGATTATCAAATATGTAGCCTGGACATATTTCTATGGATTCCTTTTTTGTAACATTTAATTTATCAAAAGCTTTATCAACAATTTGAATAACATAATTTTGATATTCCTTAGTTTCAAAAAGTTTTGTTTGGTAGTATTCTAAAGGTATTATGTCAAAATAATATTCTTTAGTTTCAGTGTTATATATGCCTATACCAGTTCCACCAATAAGACTACCGCTACCGGCATCATCTATTTGAATCATTATGTCACCTCACTAATATTATTTGACTAATATTAAAATTTATTATAAAAAAGCAATTTTATATATAGAATATAATGGAAGATGATTTTCAGTTGTTTTTGACTTATTGTGAATAAAAACAGTATAATTAGATAAAGCATATAAGAAGGAGGCACTAGGGGTGACTAACATAAACATTGATGGTTGTATCCTCGGTACTATGATAATTACTGGTGCCAAGAAATTAGAAAAAGAAAAATCAAATATCGATGATTTAAATGTATTTCCAGTACCAGATGGTGATACGGGAACGAATATGTCTTTAACCCTATTATCTGCTGCTAAAGCCGTTAAAAAACTCCCGAGTGATGCTAAATTAGATGAAGTGGCAGAAGCAGTTGCATATGGAGCTTTAATGGGTGCTAGAGGCAATTCAGGAGTTATTTTATCACAGCTTTTAAGTGGTTTTGCAAAAGCTTTAAAAGGTCAGTCCCTGATGAATGCACAAATCTTAGCTGAAGCATTTTCTACAGGTGTAAAAGATGCCTATAAGGCTGTAGTAAAACCTATTGAAGGGACTATTTTAACTGTAGCAAGAGAAGCAAGTAATATGCTTAGTACTATAGTTAATGAAAACTTAACAATAGAGGAAGCCCTAAATGTATTTTTAAAAGCAGGGTATAATACTTTAGCGAAAACACCTGATATGTTACCAGTACTAAAACAAGCTGGAGTTGTTGATGCTGGGGGACAAGGACTATTAACTGCAATTGAAGGAATGCTATTTGGTTTAAGGGGAGAAGAAATAGATACAAAAGATACTATAAAAGGTTTTTTAACAGAAGATAATAATTATTCTGAAACTATAAATCACAAAGAAAATTTAGAATTTCCATATTGTACTGAATTTATTATTAAGGAAATTAAAACTGATTTTAATTATAATGAAACCAAAGAATTTCTTGTAAGCGTAGGGGATAGTGTAGTTTTAGTGGAGCAAGGAAACTTAATCAAGATACATGTGCACACTAACAATCCAGGTAAAGTTTTAGATTATGCTTTAGGCTTAGGAGCTCTTACTAATATAAAAATTGATAATATGAGTGAACAGGCCGAACATAAAAAGGTTGATATTCCACTACTGAAAATTGGGATTATAACTGTAAGTGTAGGCGAAGGAATAGATAATATTTTTAAAAGTCTAGGGGTAAATTATATTATTACTGGTGGGCAAACGATGAATCCTAGTACAGAAGACATTTTAGATGCTATTAATCAGGTAAATGCAGAGGAAATAATAATTTTACCTAATAATAAAAATATTGTTTTAGCTGCTGAACAAGCTGTAAAATTAAGCAAAAAACCTTCAAAAGTAGTATCCACAAAAAGCATACCCCAAGGTATAGCAGCTTTAATGGCATTTAATGGTGAGACTGATTTTGCTGAAAATATCAAAAAAATGCATGAAGCAATTTGTTATATTAAAACTGGTGAAGTCACTTATGCAATTAGGGATGCTATACAAGGAGATTTGCAAATTAAAAAAGACCAGATCATGGGTATTAAAGAAGGTAAAATTACGTATTTAAGTGAAAACCTCGATGATGTAGTAGAAAATATCATTAATCAATTAATTGAAGATGAAGAAGAATTAATAACTATCTATTACGGGGAAGAAGTATCTAAAGAACAGGCAGAAAAATTATTAGGCTATCTTTCAGTTAAATATGATCATATTGATTTTGAACTGCATTTTGGAGGTCAGCCACTTTATTATTATTTAATATCGGCAGAATAAAATCTTGAAAAAGCTTATTAAGGAGAGAACTAGTTTGTTTAATATTGTTTTAGTTGAACCCGAAATACCTTCAAACACAGGAAATATTGCTAGAACATGTGCTGTTACTGGATGCAATTTGCATTTAATCAAACCTTTGGGTTTTTTTATCGATGATAAATCACTAAAAAGAGCAGGCCTTGATTACTGGGATATGCTAAACGTAAAGGTATATGAAAATCTAGATCATTTTTTCAAGGAAAATGAGAATGGAAACTTTTATTTAGCTACGACAAAAGGAAGTAAAAACTATACTACTAAAAATTATAATAAAAATGATTATTTTATTTTTGGTAAAGAAACTAAAGGTTTGCCGGTGGATGTTTTAAAGAGATACCCAAATAATTGTATAAAGATACCTATGCTTGAAAATGAAAAGGCAAGGTCGTTAAATTTAGCAAATTCAGTAGCAGTCATTATTTATGAAGCTTTAAGACAAATCAATTTCGACATATAAAAAACTCCACTTTAAAAGTGGAGTTGTATTGTGTGGTACGCCCGATAGGAATCGAACCTACGCTTTTGGCTCCGGAGGCCAACGCTCTATCCACTGAGCTACGGGCGCCTAATTTCTTATATTAGTATACATTTACAATTTAATAATGTCAAAATTAATATTTTAGTTTAAAGAAATATAAACTGTGTTTTTAGGATAACAAAAAAATATTATTTGTTTTATAATATAATTTAAATACTAATTTCTTGGAGGTACCTAATGAAGAGTAAAATTAAAGATATTAATTTAGCGCCAAGTGGTCATAAAAAAATAAATTGGGTTAAAAGTCATATGCCAGTATTAAATTTAATTGAGAAACAATTTGAAAAAGACAAACCATTTCAAGGTAAAAAAGTAGTAATCTGCCTTCATTTAGAAGCAAAAACAGCTTATTTAGCAAAAGTAGTACAAGCAGGAGGAGCAGAGGTTACTGTAACTGCTAGTAATCCTTTATCAACGCAAGATGATGTTGTAGCTGCATTAGTTGATAGTGGAATAACTGCTTATGCGTGGCATGGTGCTACTGATGAAGAGTACTTTGCTCATATTGATTTAGCAGTAAATTCAAAACCTAATTTAATAATAGATGATGGAGGGGATATGGTAGCCTTATTTCATAAAAAATATCCCGAGTATCTAGAAAATATTATTGGTGGGTGTGAAGAAACTACTACTGGTATTGTAAGACTTAGATCTTTAGAAAAAGAAGGAGTACTTAAAGTTCCGATGATTGCTGTTAACGATGCTATGAGTAAATATTTATTTGATAATCGTTATGGAACCGGACAATCTGTATGGGATGGCATTATGAGAACTACAAATTTAGTTGTAGCAGGGAAATCCGTAGTAGTTATTGGTTATGGATGGTGTGGAAAAGGTGTAGCTATGAGAGCAAAAGGATTAGGGGCAAATGTTACAGTTTGTGAAATTGACCCAATTAAAGCTACTGAAGCAATCATGGATGGGTTTAGAGTAATGCCAGTAGAGCAGGCTTCAGAGATAGGAGACTTTTTCATAACAGTAACAGGAAATAAGAATGTGTTACGTGCAGAGCATTTTAGCAGCATGAAAGACAAAGCAATTTTAGCTAATGCAGGTCACTTTGATATTGAAATTTCTAAGCCTGATTTATGTGAGTTAGCAGAAAGAACAAATAATGCTAAACCTAATATAGAAGAATATATTCTAAAAGATAGGAAAAAGAATTTATTTATTAGCCGAAGGACGATTAGTTAATTTAGCTGCTGGTGATGGACATCCTGCTGAAATAATGGATATGACCTTTGCACTACAAGCACTATCTTTAGAATATATGTTAAATGATACTACGCTTACAGGCAAAGTATATAATGTTCCTGAAATAATTGATAAAAAGGTGGCAACTATTAAATTAAACTCATTAGGTGTAGAAATAGATGAATTAACAGAAGAACAGAATGTATATTTAAATAGTTGGCAGATTTAATCCTATTTAAGGATTAAGTTTGAGGTGGTGAAATTTTGAAAAACTTTTCTTTTGTAGCTTTAGATTTAGAAACTACGGGTTTAGATGAATCAGCAGAAATCATAGAAATTGGCTTAGTTAAGTTTATAGATGGGGAAATTACTGATAAATATCAAACACTTTTAAAACCATCTAAACCTATTTCTAAAGAGATAGAAGAACTTACAGGTATAACTAATGAGATGCTTAAAGACAAACCAAAGTGGGCCATGATTGAACACGATGTCCTTGATTTTATAGGTCAAGATTTTTTAGTAGCCCATAATGCATCTTTTGATTCTGGATTTATTAGTAGAGTAACCGATAAGTTAATTGAAAAAATATGGGTAGATACTTACCAGTTAGCTAAAATAGCTTTACCAACTATACCTAATTATAAATTAGCTGATATTGCTCAGTTCTTTAACTTAAAAATAGAAAAATATCATAGAGCTGCTAATGATGCTGAAATGGCAGGAAAGATATTACTGAATTTAGCTAAAACATTGTTTAAGTATTCGCCGTTTTTGATCCAGGAGAATATTGAATTATTGCAAAATACAAATGATGGTTTAACATATATTTTAAAAAATGTACAAACAAAAATTATTTCTAAATTTAGTTATGATGAAAATATACACCAGGGACAAGAACAAAACTATTCAAATACTGCCTTAAATATTAAAGAAGGATCTGAAACTTTAAAACCTGGTGGTATAATAAGTTCATGTTATAATAATTATGAATATAGAGTAGAACAAGTTAATATGTTAAAAGTAGTAGATAAAGCTTTTTTAGAGAATAAACATGCTATAATAGAAGCTGGTACAGGAATAGGTAAATCAATGGCCTATTTAATCCCTGCCCTTATTTGGGCACAAAAAAAAGAAAAAAAGGTTATAATAGCAACTCATACAATTGCTTTACAAGAGCAATTATTTAAAAAGGAAGTTCCCTTTTTAGAAAAGTGCTTTGAGGTAAAGTTACCAGTAGCGATTATAAAAGGAAGAAATAACTATATATGCAAAAGAAGATTTGAAAAAATAAAAGTTCTTAAAAAAACCGAAAGTAAAGAAAATATTTTTTTGATTCAAATTAATAATTGGCTTAGTGAAACAAAATACGGAGATAAAGAAGAACTTAATTTAAAAAAATATGAAAATGAGTATTGGCATCAAATATCTTCGCAAAGTGAAACGTGTTTAGCTAGAAAATGCCCTTTTTTTTACAAAGAATGCTTGTATATGAAAAATAAACGACATTCAGAAAAGAGCAATATAATTATAACCAATCATGCTTTATTACTACAAGATGCCAAGATTAATAATAAATTATTACCTGAATATGATTATGCAATTATAGATGAAGCACATAATCTTGAAGAAGAAGCAACCGAACAGTTTGCAACAAAAGTAGACCTTTTAAAGGTTATTAAATTATGTAATCAGCTATGTAAAGGAAAAAACATAGGCATTATAGATCGCATAAACTTCCAAATAACAAGTAGTGATAATTTAGGGAATTTTGATTTAGTCAAAGAAAATATTCAAATAATTAAAGACGAAACACAAATACTAAAGTCCAAAGTTTTAGAGATTAAAGAATTATTTTTTAATAGTAGAATAAGTAATTTCGATGAAACAAGAATTACCCAAAAAGAAAGAATGTCTCCGGAATGGATTTGCTTTTTAGAACAGTTAGATGAGTTAAAAAACTTTATAACTTCATTAAAAGTAAAATTAGTGAAAGTAATTTCTTATCTTGATAGTATCGAAAAACTTGAAGATTATAATAAGGAAATGGATTTTATAGTTAAGATTATTTCTGAAAATATCGAAACATTAAACATATTTTTAGAAGGTAAAAATCCAAACTATGTATATTGGATTGCAAGCAATAAAGGTAATAATTTTCAAAATCTCATTATATTCACAGCACCAATAGAAATAGGAAGTATCTTGAGTAAAAATTTATTTAATGATAAAAAATCTATAGTTTTAACTTCTGCAACATTAAGCGTAGCAGGAAGTTTTGACTATACTATTAAATCTTTAGGTTTAAAAGGTTATGATATTTTACAATTTACGGCTAATTCCCCTTTTAACTACAAAAATAAATCTCTTATATGTATACCCTCAGACATTCCAGATCCTACTTTAACATCTGAGGATAATTATACAAAAGAAATTATAAATAATATAAAGACAATTTTAAAAGTAGCTAAAGGTGGAGTATTAATTTTATTAACTTCTAATAAAATGTTAAATAAAATATATTATGCCTTAAAAAAGGATAGTAATTTAAAGGATAAAAATATTTTAACCCCGGGAATAGATGGAAGTAGGACTACTGTAATAAAACAACTAAAGGATAATATAAGTACAGTAGTATTAGGTGTTAATAGTTTTTGGGAAGGTATAGATGTAAAAGGGGATGCTTTAACAACAGTTATAATAGTAAAATTACCATTTGTACCACCTACAAGACCTGTTGTTGCTGCAAGATTAGATAAACTTAAAGAAAATGGGGAAATGGGTTTCTTTGTTTATAGCTTACCTAAGGCAATATTAAAATTTAGACAAGGATATGGGAGATTAATTAGAGATAAAAATGATTGGGGAGCATTAATTATTTTAGATCAAAGAATAATTTCCAAGAATTATGGAAAACAGTTTTTATCATCTTTACCCTCACAAAGGATAATCCAAGATACAAGTAAAAAGGTTTATAATAGTTTGGAAAAATGGGTTAATAATTAAAAGGGGGCAGATAGATAAATTATTTAATATTTAATATTAAATAGCACAATATAATATAAACGTAGAAAATTTTATATTTCAATTTAAGGGGGAGATTAGTAATGGGTACTAAAATTATCATCCCTAATATGGTTACTCTATCTAATTTATTATTAGGAATTATTTCTTTGAATTATACGATGAATGAACAATATACAGTTGCAGCTATTTCAATATTATTAGCTATGATGATGGATGGTATGGATGGTAAAATTGCGAGGAAACTAGATGTAGCTTCTAATTTTGGGAAGCAATTAGATTCTTTATGTGATTTAGTTTCATTTGGTGTGGCACCAGCGCTTTTAGTTTATGGTAGCTCTTTACAAGCTATAGGACCAAGTGGTCTCATTATTGCATTAATATTTGCTCTCTGTGGTGCAATACGCTTAGCTAGATTTAATGTTTTAGACATTAATGATCATTTTATTGGAGTTCCAATTACCTTTGCTGGATCTTTATTAGCTTTAGCTGTTTTAATAGCTAGCAGACTTCCGTTATCTGTTTTGTTTTTTTCCGTATTTACATTACTTCTAGCTTACCTAATGGTAAGTAATTTAAAAGTACCAAAATATTAAAGTGGCTGATAGCCACTTTTTTTGTTCTAAATTTAAATTATATGCATAATATACTTGTAGAATAAGGACAAGCATAGGAGAGATAAAATGGTATATTATCTATGGGTATTTTTATTTAGTTTTTTCTTAAATGATGCTAGAATTCTTTACAATATATTAGGTGAATTTTTAAGCCATATTAAATATAAAATAGTTTTCCAAGAATTAGGAATATTATTTTTATTGGTTTGCATTACTCTAAACTTTTGCAAAGGATTTTTTATTATATTTAATGCAGATAGTTCAGATAAATTTATTTTAGCGTTGCTTTTATTACTAGGAAATTTCTTAGGAGCAAGACCTGGAATCACGGGGGGGAGTGAATTTATCTTGCTATGGGGAATTTGGTTTGGTTATGATATAGTACTCGTAAAAATACCCCTAGCCATATTTTTAGGAATATTTATTATATTTAAAAACATTAAATTATCTTTATTTTCGAGTTATATAACTATGTGCTTAATTTTATTATTTAATAATTGTTACTCAATATTTTTTCTTTCGTTTTTAACTTTATTCACTACAAATGGAATAAATAAAGAACTTTTTATTATCAACTTTAATAAACTAAAAGAGAAAAAGTTTTTTATTAACCAAAGAGAGGTGAATGATTTATGAAGATTTATTATATTCCTTTACCAGAATTTTTAAGAGGTGTTTTAAGAAAAATTGTAAATTAAAAGAGGAGCTAAATGCTCCTCTTGAAAAATTAATTACCTGCTAATCCTACACCGATAACTCCACCTAAACCACTACCTAATACAGCATAAAGAATTTTCTTAGCCAATAAGCCTCCTGAAAAAGTATCTCCAGCTATAAAAGAGCCTATAATTAATGCAAATGCAAGATAAGTAAGACCTACCCCCAGTCCATGCAACAATCCTTTAGAACCTGCTATTTTAGATGATATTGTACTACCTAAAAGAATACTTACAAAAAAGATTAAACTAGCCAAAGCAGGTATATAGCTTTCTGATAATGATGAAAAGTGCAAGGTTAGTGTAATAATTAATGTTAAAACAAATGAGATAATTATAGCACCTAATGCCCCTTTTAAAATAGCGCGTCCCTTGATTCCTTCAATAGCTCTAGTCATGATCCTAGCCTCCTTTTATTCTTGTAATCTAAATTTATGTTTGAAAATTAATAATATGTGTTACAACTTTGTAAAATTATTAATTTGTAATTATTTTGTATTTTTGATTAAATGCGAAAATAGTCAGAAAAAACAAGAAATTAACTGGAATAAAAGGAAGGAATTGTAATAATCAATCCAGAAATAAAGAAAGTACCAACCCAAAATAATGTCAGACAAATGAAAGAGAAGAAAGAGGGGTAGACATGATTAAGGGGCATAATGTGTTAAGTAAAAATTCTATATATAAAAAACTTTTTAAGTTATATTGTTTAAGTTTTAGTTCTTTTAAGAATTGGCAGGGAAAACATAATATTTCTGTTGTAAAGTTATTAGACCTTTTAAGGCTAGAACCTGAAAATCCCGATTTACACTGGCGTTTAGGTGTAGGTTACATGAATTTAAATGATTCTGAAAATGTATTAAAACATTTTAGAAAAGCAGTTGAGTTTGGATACAGACAGCCTAAATATTTATTATGGTTAAGTGCAATTGAAAAAACTATCGGAAACTTTGATGAGGCTAAGAACTTAATATCAGAAACATTAGAAAAAACACCAAATTCTGCTGATGCTTGGGTAGTAAAAGGTGAACTGTATATAAAAAAAGAATCATATGAAGAAGCATTAACTTGTTTTGAAAAAGCTCTGGAATTTAATCATAAAAGCTTTTTAATTTGGAATAAAAAAGGAACTACACATTTAGCGTTAGAGCAAATAATCTTAGCTATGGAATCATTTAAAGAAGGATTAAAAATTAAGCCCAAAAATCCTGATTTATTATTTAATCAAGGCATGGCACATTTAAAATTAAATAAATTTAAAGAAGCTAAAGACTATTTTCTAAAAGCTGAAAAGTATAATTTTAAAAATGCTGAGCTTTATAGCTGCTTAGGTATGTGTAATTATGAGTTAGATAATTTAGAAGAAGCATATAAGTTTTATGAAAAAGCATTAGAATTAGACAATGAGAATATAGAGGAATTGGCTAATATGGCCTCTATAAAGGGAAAAATGGGCATGTATTTAGAAGCATTAGGATTATATGAGAAAATTTTAATTTTAAATCCTAAAGATATAACGTCATTAAATAACGCAGCTTGGTGTTTAGAAAAAATAAAGCAATTAGATGATGCAATTAAGTACTATTATCGTTCTTTAGCTCTAGATCCACTTAATTCAATTATTCGTTATAATTTAGCAGGGTGTTTATATACTTATGGATATAAGACAGAATCAATTGACCAATTAGAAACAATTATTAAACAAGAACCACGAAATAAAGATGCCTGGGGACTTTTAGGCAAGGTGTACGATTCTGTTAACTCATATGAGAAGGCAGTCGACTGTTATAATAAGGCCTTAGGTTTAAATTAAGATAAACATGGATTATTATAGTATTAACTGGTACAAATTTTTTACTTTTGCTATAATGAAATAACTTAACTAACTATTTATGAAACATAATCAGAGGTGTCTTTATTGAAAAAGGTTATAATTTTATCAAAAGATCTTTTAATTACTGTAATTCTTGCATTTATTCTTACGTATTTATTACAGAGTTTGATTATGGAAACTAGATATGTGCCTACTACATCTATGGTACCAACTATTAAAGTTAATCAAAGGGTCTTAGTAAACAAATTAGCTTATAAATATCAAAATCCAAAAAGAGGAGATATAATTGTATTTACCCCTCCTGTTGAAAATGAAGATAAAGATTATGTGAAAAGAATAATAGGGATAGCTGGAGATAAAATAGAAGTTAAAGATGGTTATGTATATATAAATGATCAAAAAATGAAAGAAAATTATATCTTTGAAAAACCAAATTATGATTTTGGACCCACGTTGATTCCAGAAAATTGTTTATATGTCCTTGGAGATAATAGAAATGAAAGTTATGATAGTCATTTATGGGGAAAGTGGTTAGATGAAAATCAGATAAAGGGAAAGGTGGTTTTTACCTATTGGCCACTAGAAGAATTTGGTGTAATAGAATAATGGAGGTTAATCTTTCGTGCATATTTTAGTAACAAATGATGATGGAATAAAAGCAGAAGGGATAAAGCAATTAGTTAATAGTTTACAAGAAGTGGCTACTATTACAGTAGTTGCACCAACTCAAGAAAAAAGTGCATGTGGGCATGGTATTACAGTAATCGAACCTATCAAGGTTAGTAGATATGATTGGGGTCAAAATATAAATGCTTTTGCAATAGATGGTACCCCTGCTGATTGCGTCAAACTAGGTTTAAATTCTTTACTTAGAACTCCCCCTGATTTAGTAGTATCAGGTATAAATAAAGGGGCAAATTTAGGTACTGATGTACTATATTCAGGAACTGTATCAGCAGCAATAGAATCAGTAATTCATGATATCCCAGCTTTAGCATTTTCACTTGATACATATGTAGGTAATGATTTTATGCTTGCCCAGGATGTCGTTAAATATTTATGTAAAGAGATGCTAACAAAAAGATTAGCCCACGACACACTTTTAAATATCAATATTCCTTACATTGAAAAATCTCAACTTAAGGGATTTAAAGCTACAAAACTAGGTGAAAGAAAGTATAAAAACATATATGTAAAAGAAACAGATGATGAAAAAAATGATTATTATCTATTAAAGGGAAAAGCTTTAAAAAGCGATTTAACTGACGAAGAAATAGATATAATTGCAATTAAAAATAATTATGTTTCGATAACCCCTATTCATCTTGATTTAACAAATTATCAATTAATAGAAAAAGTAAATGAATGGAATTTAAAAAATAAGGACTTTTAGTCCTTATTTTTTATTAGAGATTTTAAATTTAATTGGCCAAATAAAGTGCTTAAAAGTACATATAACAATCCACTACTTAAAATGCTCCATAAAGTAAATGCTTTTTCAGATAAATAAGGACTTAATATATTACATTGCCAGATAATCATAGCACCCATAACAAGGGCTAAGCAAAAGGGTATCAATATTTGACTAGTTTTGAAATAAAAGTTTGTATTTTTATGAACTGTTAATAAATTAAGAGAACTAACAATAATGAAGCTAAAAGTAAACGCAAGAGCTGCTCCATTAATATTTAATTCAGGAATTGATACTAAGAAAATTATTCCTATTATTTTTATTATAGCGCCAATAGTTGTATTAATGAAAACACTTTTAACAAGCCCTAAACCTTGTAAAATGCCATTAGAAGTTTGAATTAAATAAAGAAAGATAGCTCCAAAAGACAAGATTTTTAGTGTAGTTCCGTTTTCTGGTAGATTAAAAAAGATAGTACTAATTTCAGTAGCTTTTAGAAATAGAACAATGGCAGCTGGAAGTCCAAATACATAAGTGAGCCTAAGTGCTTCAGTACTTCTAGCTCTTAACATTGGCAGTGCACCTTGGGCTTCAGCTTCAGATATAGAAGGAATCAAAGAGGTTGCAAGTGAAAATGTTAATACAGTTGGTATAGTTAATAAAGTGATTGCAACTCCAGAAAATTGTCCGTAACTACTGGCTGCTTGACTTAAACTAAACCCAGATTTTTGTAAAATGAGAGGTATTAAGCTTGCTTCAACAGTTAAAACTATACTTGACACAAGGCGAGTCATAGTTATGGGTAAGCCAAAGCCAAATAGTTCTTTAATAATTGATCTTTTTCCTGAATTACTATTAAGGGATGACGTATTTAAATTAGGTAATAACTTTTTCAGTTTAAATTTGAAAAACACTAACATAAGTAATAGGCTGATTATTTCTCCACAGATCATACTTACCGAAAGTCCTAGAGCAATCATTTTAATTCCATAAGCTTGTAGTTTGTAAATTAAGTAAATTCCAACTACAAACCTTACAATTTGTTCGATACACTGACTTATAGCTGGAGGAACCATGTCTTGAAGTCCTTGGAAAAAACCTCTAAATGCAGAACTTAAAGAAACAATAATAATTCCAGGTGACATAGCATAAAAGCACCAGAGTACACGATTATCTGCATAAAAAAGATTAAGTATTTTGCTTGAAAATAAAATGATTAATATAAAGATCGTTACTGAAAATGTAGTTAAAAGTACTAAAGTAATTTTAAATGTTTTGAGTGCTTTTTTATAATTATTTTGACCTATATGATAGGCCACAATCTTAGATATAGCTATTGGAAGGCCAGCAGAGGTTAATACTAAAATAGTTATATATAAAGGAAAAATCATGTTAAATAAACCAACTGCTTCTGTACCAGCTAATCTAATAATGAGTACTTGGTAAATGAACCCTATAATTTTAACAAAAATATTAGAAACAAATAGAATTAAAGCACCTTGTATAAAAGTATGTTTTCCCATATATCCACTCTTCTTTAAAGCCTTTTTAAATACTTATGCAAATATTTATAATATAAAACCTGTTCTTAATATAAATTTTTGCAATAGTATTTTATAAAATCCTAATTAGTTATTTAGTGGGGAGGGGCTTTATGAAATGGTATGGGAGTGAAAAAATCAGAAATATAGGTATATTGGGTCATGGAGGAACAGGTAAAACTTCTTTAACTGAAGCTATATTATTTGCCACGGGTTTAACTAGTAGGATCGGAAAAGTTGATGAAGGAACAACTGTATCAGATTACTTACCAGAAGAAATTAAAAGAAAGATATCTATTACATCAAGTCTTGCACCATTTTACTGGAATGAATACAAAATTAATTTAATTGATACTCCAGGATATAATGATTTTATAGGCGAAGTATATAGTACATTAGAGGCAGTTGATAATTCTTTACTCATCGTGTGTGCATTTTCAGGGGCTCAAGTACAAACTGAAATTTATTGGAAACTAATTACTGAAAAAAATAAACCATGTACAATATTTATTAATAAACTTGATCGAGATAATGTAGACTTTAAACAACTAATTGATAATTTAAATGATAAACTAGATAAAAGAATAATGCCTATCCATTTACCTATCGGTTCAGGAAACGAATTTGACGGGATTATTGATGTTATAGGTCAAAAGGCATATAGTTTTAAAAATGGTAAAATGATAGAAACCAGTATTCCAGTAGAATTAGAAAGTAAAGCAAAAAAACATTATGATGCTTTAGTAGAAACTGTTATTGAAAATGATGATTATCTTTTAGAAAAGTATTTAGAAGGAGAAGATATTACCCTTTTAGAACTAAAAGAATCAATCAAAAAAATGATTAAAGAAGGTAGTTTATTCCCTGTTTTAATTGGTTCTGTTTTGAATAATATAGGAATTGATAGCTTAATTGAATTTATGGTTGAGTATTTACCATCACCTTTAGACATGGCAGAGAAGAATATTGATGATGAACCTTTAATTGCTTTAGTTTTTAAAACCCTAGCTGATCCATATGTAGGTAAGGTTAATTTTATTAGGATCAAGACTGGTAGATTAAGTAGTAACAGTACTGTTTATAATGCTACAGTAGAAGAGGATGAAAAGGTCGGGAATTTACTTTTAATGAGAGGTAAAAAGCAGGAAATAATTCATGAAGCAAGGGCTGGAGATATTGTAGCTATTAACAAATTACATAGTACTTTAACAGGGCATAATTTATGTTCAAAGGAGAATTATATATGTGAAGAAATTTATTTTCCTCTACCAACATATCAAGTAGCCATTATTCCAAAATATAAAGGTGATGAAGATAAAGTAGCAATAGCTTTAACAAAGCTATTAGAAGAAGATCCAAGTTTAAAATTAGAAAGAAATCCACAAACCAAAGAAACAATTATAAGTGGACTAGGAGAAATGCACTTAGAAATTTTAGCAGAAAGATTACACACAAAATTTGGCGTAGAAATACTAATGAATACTCCAAAAGTACCCTATCGTGAGACTATAACTAAATCTATAAAAGCACAAGGAAAACATAAAAAGCAAAGTGGTGGGGCAGGTCAATATGGAGATGTATGGCTTGTAATAGAACCTTATCCTGATGAGCATTTCTTTTTTAAAGCAGAAGTTTTTGGAGGAGCGGTTCCTAAAAGCTATTTCCCAGCCGTGGAAAAAGGGATTAAAGAAGCAATGTTAGAAGGAATTTTAGCCAAATATCCAGTTACTAATATTAGTGCTACCTTAGTTGATGGATCTTATCACCCTGTTGATTCAAATGAAATATCATTTAAGATAGCTGCCAAACAAGCTTTTAAAAAGGCGATGGAAAAGGCTAATCCTGTCTTATTAGAACCAATTATGAACGCACAAATCATTGCACCAGAACAATTTATGGGAGATATTATTGGTGATCTAAATACTAAAAGGGCTAAAATATTAGGTATGACCACAGAGAAAGAGCAACAAATGATAGAGGTTAATGTACCTTTACAGGAAATGCACAACTATACAATTGATTTACGATCAATAACCCATGGCCGTGGTTCATTTAAGATTAGTTTTTCTCATTATGAAATAGTACCCCAAAAAATAGCAGAGAATATAATAAAATAATAAATCTTAAAAGGGGACTTATCAAAGTCCCTTTTAGTAACTTAAATATTAATTAGCAAGATAATTCTGGTTATGATAAAATTAAAGATAATTTTTTAATTAAAAACAAAACTCAAGGACTGATAATTGTGAATAATTTTATAGATTTACACATCCATTCTACTGCTTCAGACGGAACTAAATCAGCTCAAAATATTTTAAATCAAGCTTTAGAAAAAAAATTGAAATATATAAGTTTAACTGATCATGAAAGTACCGAAGGTTATAAAGAATTATTATTAATTAAGGAAAAGTGGCAAGAAGATTTAATGATTATTCCTGGTGTAGAATTACATACTTACTATCAGGGCAAGGAAATACATTTACTGGGTTATTTTATTAATACCATAGATGATAGTTTTGAACATGAATTAAAAAAGCTGCGCAAAGCCCGCACAGAAGTTTCCTATTACACTGTCGAAAAAATAAACAAATCAGGAATAAATCTCAATTGGCAGATGATAGAAAATAAATTTAATACTGATGTAGCTATTACTAAAGGACACATTATAAAGACAATTAGAGAAAATGATTTACAACTTACACAAGAGGATTTTTACAATTTTTTCAATACTAAGGGTACAGATTATATCCCATTTAGACTTAATCCTTTAGAAAATGCAATTGAATTTATAAGGGAAAATGGTGGAATACCAGTATTAGCGCATCCAGCTTTAATTGGAGATGATTATCTGGTAGAACAAATAATAGCAAAGTATAGAATTGGGATAGAAGTTTTTTATCACTATTTTGGGGATAAGGCAAAAGAGTGGATAGAAAATTATAAAACAATAGCCAAAAGATATAATATATTAATGACAGGTGGTTCTGATTATCATGGTAGTATTACACAGGTAGAATTAGGAGATACATTTGTTCCCCAAGATATAATCGATAATCTTATTAAAGTTAAATATAAATAAGTAAAATTTAATAATAAAATAAAATATGTAAATGCAGAAAGGATACATTTATGAATTTAAAAGACATAGGAGAATTTGGGTTTATTAAAAGAGTAACTAAAGATAGTATTTTTAATCCTAGCGAGATAATTGTTGGAATTGGCGATGATTGTGCTGTTCTTCCTTTAGATGAAAAGAATTATCTTTTAGCCTCTTGTGATATGTTAATTGAAAATGTCCATTTTTTGAAAAATAAGAGTACTCCTTATCAAATTGGTTATAAATCAGTTGCAGTTAATTTTAGTGATATTGCAGCTATGGGTGGTTATCCAACAGGAGTAATGATTTCCATAGGTTTTCCAAAAGAAAATTCTTTAGAAGAAATTGAACAAGTATATCAGGGGATAAGTGATATATGTAAAAAGTATAATGCTAATATTGTTGGCGGTGACACTGTTTCTACAAAAGATGGGTTAGTAATAAATGTAAGTGTATTTGGTAAAGTAAAAAAAGAACATCTTCATTTAAGATCTGAGGCTAAGATAGATGATATTGTTTTTACAACCGGTAATTTAGGAGATTCAGCTGCTGGCCTAGAAATTGTTTTAAACAATGATTTGTTATTAGAAGAACAAAGTAAAGAAAAGCTTTTACTAAAACATTATCAGCCTGAACCTTGTCTAAAAGAAGTTGAATTATTAAATCAAGCTAGGGGATTACATGCTTTAAATGACATTAGCGATGGTTTAGCTAGTGAAGCTAGGGAAATAGCTGAAGCAAGTAATGTCGGTATAGAAATCTATGAAGATAAAATTCCACTATCAAATGAAGCCAAAGAATTAGCGCTTATTACTAAGAAAAATCCACTCGAATGGGCTTTATATGGGGGAGAAGATTTTCAGTTGGTGGGAACTATACATAAAGATGATTTTGAAAAGCTTAATACTACTTATGAAAAGGTGTTCAACCGTTCACTTTATAATATAGGTAAAGTGACGAAAGAAAAGGGAGTATTTTTAATCAAGGATAATCAAAGAACTCAATTAAAAGCAGGGGGATACAATCACTTTGCTTAATTAAGTAAATTTGGTAAAAATATGTCCATGTACATGCAAGAATCTTATCATTTTTCTAATACTCTTAATTTATACACTAAAAAAAATTTTATTGATTTTTCCTTTATAAAATGATAGTCTTTCATGTAGATATACAATTCCACATATGGAGGACATTGTACACTGAAAACTTTATTTAGGGAGGATAAGAAATGTTAAGAAAAAGAAGTGTGTTTTTCGTAGTTAGCTTACTAGTTTTATCCCTGATGGCATTTGGTTGTAGTAATACTGACCAAGACGCAAAAACCAATGAAGGAGCAGAAGATGTAATTAAGATAGGTGTCTATGAACCTTTAACTGGTGATAACGCAGCTGGGGGACAAATGACTTATGATGGTATGAAATTAGCTAATAAATTGTATCCAGAAATATTGGGTAAAAAGGTAGAACTTGTAACTGTAGATAATAAGTCAGAACAAGTAGAAGCGGCAAATGCAGTAACTAAGTTAATCGATAATGATAAAGTTAGTGTTATTTTAGGAAGTTATAGTAGTGGACTTGCTATGGCTGGTGGACAAGTAGCTAAAGAAAAAAATGTTCCGGTTATTGGTTGTTCTCCTACTAATCCTCTTGTAACAAGAGATAATGATTATTATTTTAGAGTGTGTTTTATTGATCCATTCCAAGGAACAGTAATGGCTAAATATGCTTTTAACGAATTAGGTGCAAAAAAAGCAGCAATAATTAGAGAAAATGGCGGCGACTATTCAATAGGTTTAGCTAAATTCTTTAAGGATGCATTTACTGAATTAGGTGGAGAGATTGTATCAGAAATAGATTATCAAAAAATGGATAATGACTTTAACTCTCAATTAACTACAGTAAATAAAGCTAATCCAGATGTAATATTTGCACCAGGAGATTTTGGTCCATCAGGATTACTTGTTAAACAAGCAAGACAAATGGATATTAAAACTCCAATTTTAGGTGGAGATACATGGGAAGCTGAAGAGTTTATTGATGTAGCAGGAGAAGCGGCTAATGGAATATTATTTAGTTCTCATTTTACAGCTGATGCTCCAGTAACTGAAATGACAAAAAAATTCTTAGCCGAATATGAAAAAGAATATGGTAAAAAGGCTAATGCTTTTGCAGCACTTGGTTTTGATACTTACATTATAGCTTTACATGCAATCGAAAAAGCAAATAGTACTGATCCACAAGCAATAAGAGATATTTTAGCAGATGTAAAAGATTTCGAAGGTTCTACAGGAATTATCAGTTTGGATGAAAATGGTGATGCTCTTAAGAGTGCTATTATTAACCAAATAGAAAATGGAAAAGCTGTATTTAAATCTGTTGTTGAACCTAAATAGTTAATTAACTACCTTCCTTCCTAATTTGGAGGGGAGGTAGTTTATTGTTTTGATAGAACATTAAGGGGTGAAAAATTTGGTATTAGATAACTTTTTACAAAACTTAGCTAATGGAATTTCTTTAGGCAGTTTATATGCTCTTATTGCAATTGGTTATACACTTGTATATGGGATTTTAAGATTAATTAACTTTGCCCATGGTGATATTTTTATGATTAGCGCGTATGTTGCAATATTTGGATTTACCGTATTTAATTTACCATGGTATATAAGTTTTTTATTAGCAATTGTTATAACTTCATTAATTGGTGTAGGAATTGAAAAAGCAGCCTATCGTCCACTGCGGACGGCACCTAGAATATCTGTATTAATTTCTGCGATTGGAATTTCCTTTCTTTTACAAAACTTAGGCATGGTTATTTTTTCTGGTAGACCTAGAACTTTTCCTACGCCTGATATTTTTGGTAAAATGCTTACCTTTGGTAATGTAAAGATTATGAGCTTAACCTTTATCATTCCAATAGTAACGGCTATATGTTTAATTATCTTGAATTTTTTAATTAGCAAAACGAAAATGGGAATGGCTATGCGAGCAGTATCTAAAGATTTTGAAACATCTAGACTTATGGGGATCGATGTAGATAAAGTAGTATCTTTTACTTTTATAATTGGTTCAGCACTAGCTGCCGTAGGTGGAATTATGTGGGGAATGAAATATCCAAGAATTGATCCTTTACTAGGTGTAATGCCAGGTTTAAAATGTTTTATTGCAGCAGTAGTAGGGGGAATTGGTAGTGTGACAGGAGCTACTATAGGTGGTTTTATTTTAGGTTTAGGTGAAATCTTATTAGTTGCTTTTTTACCTGCTTTATCAGGATATAGAGATGCTTTTGCATTTATACTATTGATAGTGATTTTATTATTTAAGCCTACAGGTATCATAGGCGAAAAAACAACTGAGAAGGTGTAAATATGATAAAAAATAAAAAAATTAAGTACATGCTTACATTTGGAACACTACTTCTAGCAGCTTTAATGATATTTTTAGCTGATAATTACTTAGATGATTATAGTATACGTATTTTAAATTTATCAGCAATTTATGTTATTTTAGGTATTAGTTTAAATCTAATAAATGGATTTACAGGTTTATTTTCTTTAGGACATGCTGGTTTTATGGCGATCGGTGCTTATACAGTGGCTCTATTAACTATGTCACCAAGCACTAAAGAAATGAATTTTTATATGTACTCTATTTGGGAACCTTTAGCTAATATCCAGCTACCTTTATTTATTAGTTTAATTATTGCAGGAGTGCTTGCTGCTTTTGTGGCACTATTAATTGGTTTACCTACTCTTAGATTAAGAGGAGATTATTTAGCAATAGCTACACTTGGTTTTGGAGAAATAATTAGGGTTATTTTTACTAATACAACTACGATAACAAATGGTGCTTTGGGATTAAAAGGAATACCTATGCAAACAAATTTATGGTGGAACTGGGGACTTGCAATTTTAGTTATCTTTATTATGAAAAATATTATTAATTCTAGCTTTGGAAAAGCTTTTAAAGCTATCAGAGATGATGAGATAGCTGCTGAAGCTATGGGAATTAATATTTTTAAATATAAGGTTTTATCCTTTATGATAGGTGCTTTTTTTGCAGGTGTCGGAGGAGCATTACTTGCTATCTTGATTACCACGATAAATCCAATTATGTTTAGATTTTTACTTACCTTCCAAGTGTTAATGATAGTTGTAATTGGTGGGTTAGGTAGTATAACAGGTTCAGTAATTTCAGGCGTTTTAATTACTGTGATGATGGAAGCTTTAAGGGTAGTTGAGCAACCTTTAAATTTAGGGTTTATGGTGATTCCAGGAATTCCAGGAATGAGGATGGTTATTTTTTCAATTATGCTTTTAGCAGTTATCCTATTCTATAGAAAAGGAATTATGGGTACCAAAGAATTTAATTGGGACTGGGTAATCAGAAAGCTACATCTAGCAAAGGAGGAAGATAGAAATGCAAAATAAAAGTATGCTAAAAACAGATAATTTAGTTATGCAATTTGGTGGACTAACTGCAGTTTCTGGTCTTTCTCTTGATGTAAAAGAAGGACAAATTGCAGGTTTAATAGGGCCTAATGGTGCCGGAAAAACAACTGCTTTTAATATGATCACAGGTGTTTATTCACCTACAAAAGGTCATGTGTATTTTAATAATGAAGATATTACTCCTTATAAACCTAACAAAATAACTAATTTAGGAGTAGCAAGAACCTTTCAAAATATAAGATTATTTTCCAGTATGAGTGTGTTAGAAAATGTAATAGTAGCTAAACATTTAAGAATGGGCGTTAATATTTTTGAGTCAATTATAATGTCTCCTAGTTATAAAAGAAAAGATAAACAAGCATATGATGAAGCGTATCAATTATTAAAAGAAGTACAATTAGAAGATGTAGCCCATGAACTTGCTACTTCCCTACCCTATGGTAAGCAACGAAGATTAGAGATAGCTAGAGCCCTAGCTACAAATCCTAAACTGTTACTTTTAGATGAACCGGCAGCCGGAATGAATCCTCAAGAATCTATGGAATTGATGCATTTTATTAAAGAAATAAGAGATAAATTTAAATTAACTATCTTAATGATTGAACATCATATGAAAGTTGTAATGGGAATATGTGAAAATATAACAGTATTAGATCATGGAGTTACTATTGCAGTAGGTTCACCTAAAGAAATTCAAAGTAATCCTAAAGTTATTGAAGCTTATTTGGGGGTGGACATAGATGCTTAAATTAGAAGACTTAAATGTTTATTATGGTGGTATTCATGCATTAAAAGGCATAGACATGGAAGTAGAAGAAAATAAAATTGTTACATTAGTTGGTGCTAATGGAGCAGGTAAAAGCACTACTTTACGTACAATTAGTTCTTTAGTTAAACCTAAAAGCGGAAAAATAACCTTTAATGGTGAAGACATTACGAATTTAAAAACAACGGAAGTAGTTAAAAGAGGTATAACCCTTGTACCAGAAGGAAGAAGAGTATTTGCTAATTTATCAGTACTTGAAAATTTAAAATTAGGTGCTTTTTTAAGAAATGATAAAAGCGAGATTGAAAAAGATATTAAATATATTTATAGTTTGTTTCCAAGACTAGAAGAAAGGACAGAGCAAATGTCTGGAACATTATCTGGTGGTGAGCAACAAATGCTTGCTATAGGTAGGGCTCTTATGTCTAGACCAAAGGTATTAATGATGGATGAACCATCTCTTGGTCTAGCTCCTTTAATCGTAAAAGATGTATTTAATATAATTAAAGAAATAAATAAAGAAGGTATTACTGTTTTATTAATAGAGCAAAATGCTCAAGCAGCTTTAAAAATTGCTGATTATGCTTATGTTCTTGAAACCGGAAAAATAGTTTTAGAAGGTCCAGGAAAAGAGTTAGCTAGTAACGATGAGGTTAGAAAATCATATTTAGGTGAAAACTAAAGTATAAATATATTATTGTACGAGAAAAATAGTAGGAGTCTTAGTGGTTTAGGAGGTAATTTCTTGTTATCATATTTTAAACCAGATTATTATGCACCCTCCCTATTTGAAATACCTATTGATGATTTAAAAACTTATGGTATTAAAGGTTTAATTATTGATTTAGATAATACACTTACTAATTGGAATACTATTGAAATATCAAAAGAAGTTACAGATTGGTTAGATAAGGTGCAAAAAAAGGGATTTAAGGTCTGTGTTGTTTCAAATAACAGTTTTGATCGAATAAATAATTCCCTGGAAGGTTTAGGTATACCCTTTGTTGCAAATGCTTTAAAACCAAGTAAAAAATCATTTGTAAAAGCCATGAAAATTATAGATACAAATATTAATAATACTGCTGTTATAGGTGATCAACTTTTTACAGATATTTTTGGAGGAAAACGGGTAGGAATAACGACAGTCTTAGTACTACCAATAAGTAATAAAGAGTTTATTGGTACTAAATTTGTAAGACTTGTTGAAAAAATTATAATTAAAACTCTATATTAATCATTGCAGGTTTTAGTCTATTACTTTAGACAAAGCCTGTTTTTTGTAATATTTATGTCTATATTTGTAGAAAATACAATCTTTTTAAGAAAAGAAAAAAGAGGAAATAAGCTGTATGTATGGAAAATTTATACATGGATAATTATATGCAATTACATATAGGAGGTTTTTAATATTGTTAGTTATTTTCTTATAAAATATGGATAAAAAAATAGATAATGAATATTAATAGTAATGGATAGATACTAATAAGTTTGTATTAAGCTAAAACATAGGAGACATAAAATGAAGCAGGGGTGATGCATATGAATAATAAAGGTAATATAATCTTAATAGGTTTTATGGGAACTGGGAAAACAGCAGTTGGTAGACGGTTATCAAGTATTTTAAATATGGATTTTTTTGATACAGATCAAGAAATTGAGACTGTGACAGGAATGACAATAGAGCAAATTTTTAAAAAGCATGGAGAGACACGTTTTAGATCAGAAGAAAACTTAATGGTAAATAAATTAGCTAATAAAACTAATTGCATAATTGCTACTGGAGGAGGAATGGTTTTAGACCCTGTGAATATTGATATATTAAGAAATACAGGGGTATTAATATGTCTAAATGCAAGACCAGAAGTTATCCATGATAGAGTAAAAAGAAGAAATAATAGGCCTCTTCTTAAAAAAGGAGATACATATCAAAATATTATAACCTTATTAAAAGAAAGGGAAGGATTATATAGTTGTTCAGATTATATAATTGACACTTCTGATTTGAATTTTGATGAAATAATAAATGAAATCTTAGAATTTCTTAAAGGACAAAGTAAAGCGCATGGTTAGTTTTTAAAGTATAAAAATCTGAGGTGATGATGCCTTGTACGCAAAAAGTAATCAGTATAATAATGAATCAAATAGTAAAAATGAAATAACCTCTGAGTTAGAAAACAGTATAACTTTAGAAGATATGTCGATTATTTCGATTGTGAATGATATTATTTCTTCAGCTGTGAGAAAAGGCGCTAGTGATATACATATAGAGCCTACAGAAGAAGACTTAAAAATTAGGTTTAGAATAGATGGTATGTTACAGGAATATTTAGGACTTCCTAAAGAAAAAATATTGCCTTTGGTTTCGAGAATCAAACTAATTGGTCAAATGGATATAGCTGAGCGTCGTTTGCCTCAAGATGGTAGAGTACAGATTGAAGTAGAAGAAAATAAAATTGATCTAAGAATTTCTTCTTTGCCTACTATTTTTGGAGAAAAGTTATTAGTTAGGATTTTAGATAAAAGACAAGACTTATTACATATTAGTAAATTAGGTTTTTCTAAAATACAACTAGAAAGATTTAAAGAAATTATTAATTATCCGTATGGTTTAATTTTAGTAACAGGACCTACTGGTAGTGGCAAAACGACGACCCTTTATGCAGCACTTAATTACATAGGTTCTATACACAAAAATATAATTACAATTGAAGATCCTGTAGAGTATGTTTTAAAGGGGATAAATCAAGTTCAGTGTAATTTAAAGGCAGGCCTTGATTTTTCAAAAGGACTAAGGTCAATTGTCAGGCAAGATCCTGATATAATTATGATAGGTGAAATACGTGACCAGGAAACAGCCAAAATTTCTGTACGTTCTTCTAGTACAGGTCATTTGGTTTTTTCTACATTACATACAAATAACGCAACAAGTGCTTTAAATAGACTCGTTAATATGGGGGTAGAGTCTTTTTTAGTGGCATCGTCTGTGATGGCAGTTATATCACAAAGGTTAGTAAGAAAAGTATGTCCTAGCTGTAAAGAAAGCTATATACCAGAAAAGACTTCACCAGAATTTATTTTTTTAAGTAAAAAACATACTAAACACGAAATCAAGCTTGCTTATGCTACTGGATGTAGCGCATGTAACTATACAGGTTTTAAGGGAAGAATAGCAATTCAAGAAGTCTTTAAAGTTTCAGCAAATGAAAGAAAATTATTACTAAATGGAGCTGATGATGAAACAATTAAAAAATCTGCTCTTAATAACGGTTTAATTACTATGGAACAAGATGGAATCACTAAAGCTTTAGAAGGTATCACTACCTTATCTGAAGTTATCAGAATAACTTAACTGTAAATCTAAATAATTAAAGTCTAGCCAGCCCAATAAACCTTTAGGGGCTGGTTTTCTTATGTACAAATGAGATTAAATTTATGGACATATGGCAATAATTGATAATAGTGGTGATGCGAATGCTGAATTTTAATTATAAAGCAAGAGATAAATATGGAAATTTAACTCGAGGAACTATTAAAGGAAATGATAAAAATAATGCTGTTTTACAATTACAGAAACTAGAATTATTTATTATCGAGATAAAAAATGTTAAAGGTACTTTTAGTTTTAGAAATTTAAACGTAAATCTTAATTTCCTGAATTCTGAGCAGTTAAAGCTAAAAGAACTAGAGGTTTTTTGTAGACAATTAGCCTTTTTGTTATCTTCTGGAATTCCAATTTTAAAGGCCTTAGAAATAATTATTAATAATAAAACATCTAAGAGAATACATAAATTCACCAAAAATTTAATTAACCATTTACATCTTGGATTAAGTTTGGGTGATGCTTGTGCGTTAGAAAGTAAAAAGGTACCTCTTATAATGACGAATTTAATTACAGCTGGAGAAGTAGGAGGGTTTTTAGATGTTTCCCTAGAGCGACTGGCCGATCACTTTGAAAAAGAAATTAAAACAAGAAATACGATTAAGACAGCTTTAACTTATCCTATAATTATTTTCTTGATATCTATATTAGCTTTAAATATTATTTTTATTTTTGTTATACCTATTTTTGCAAATATATTGGGAAATATAGATGCAAATCTTCCACTGGGAACAATTTTAGTCTTAAAGCTTAGTTTAATTTTGCGCAAATATTGGGCTGTTATCTGGATTTTAATGTTTAGTGTTATTTTTTTGATATACTATTTTGTTAAATCCATAAAGGGCAAAAAGTTTTTAGAACATTTAATCCTTAAAACTCCATTTTTAAATGAATTTAGTCAAAAAATAATAACTACTCGGTTTTGTCATATACTAGCTAAACTTTTAAACAGTGGAGTTGTCTTATTAAAGGCTTTAGAAATAGGGGAAAAAACTATAAATCATACTTTGTTTAAAAAAGAAATTATTTTAGCCCAAGAAAAAATACAAAAAGGAGTGAATTTATATGAAAGTTTGAAAACAAGTAAATGTATTCATCCATTAGGGTTACAAATGATCGCTATCGGTGAAAGTTCTGGTGAGTTAGATGAGTTGTTATTTAAAGTAGGAACTAAGTTTGACCAAGAAATTGATTATACGGCTGAGAGATTACCTAAATTAATTGAACCAATTCTATTGGTAATCCTAGGGGTTATTGTAGGTACTATAATTATTGGAGTTTTAATGCCCATGTTTAGTGCTATTAATCATTTAGGAGATTATTAAAATTTATTTGGAGGTCTGTTAAAATTGTTTTTACGTTTAATAAAACTTAAAAAAATCAAAAAGGTTTTACTTTAGTGGAATTATTAGTGGTAATTGTAATTTTAGGATTATTAGCTTCTTTAACTATGTGGAATTTAGGAGACAAGGTAGAGGTTGCAAAAGAGGCTAAAGCAAAAGCAGATATTAAAATTATCGAGACAGCAGTAGAATTATATAAAATGGATGAGGGTAAATATCCAGATAGCTTAGATAAATTAAAAAGTAAATATTTAAAAAGCATTCCTAATGATCCTTGGGATAATGATTATAAACTTGGAAAAGACGGCACAGTCGAAGCTAGTAAAACTGAAAATAGTGAAGATCCTAAAAAAGATAAGGAATAAAACTAATTAAAAAAACAGATAAATTTAAATTAACAGTATAGATAGCGAGGATTGGAAATGATATATGTACTTATATTTATGACAGGGTTAGTTATGGGGAGAATTACACTTTTTAGCCTAGATAAATTTTGGAATTGTAGTGTTAAAATATTAAATAAGTTTCCTTTACTAGAATTAAGCTCAGCTGTAATTTATCTAGGTATTTTTTATCTATTTGGGATTAACTTAGCTGCAATTTTTTATAGTTTGTTATTTTCTAGCTTATTAGTAATTACTTTAACAGATTTAAAATACTATTTAATACCTAATAGTATAGTATTCGGATTATTAATATTAGGACTAGCTTTTCATCTAACAACTAGACCGTTTAATTTCTTAAATGCAGCACTTTCATTTATTTTAGCAGGGGTATTCTTTTTAATTTTACAAATTTTTTCTGGAGGAGGGATGGGTGGGGGAGATATTAAACTAATCTCAATTTTAGGCCTATGGTTTGGATTTCCTGGGATTGCTTTAATTATCTTTATTAGTGCCTTAATAGGTAGTGTAATTGGGATAATTTTGATTATGATGAAGTTTAAAAACCGAAAGCAAGGCCTGCCTTTTGGCCCTTTTATTGTATTTGCAACGTTAATTGTATTTTTAGTAGGTGATCAAATATGGGCTTTATATCTAAAAGCGTTCTAAAAAGACAAGATGGTTTTACTTTTCTTGAATTAATGATTGTTATCATTATTATTGGGTTGATTACAAGTCAAGTTTCTTTAAATGTTTCCAAACTTATTGCTAATTATAAATTAAAATCTATAGCACATGAGCTTATTTCAGATCTAAGATATGCTCAAGAAACGTCCATTACTCAGGAAGGTAAAACTAAAATAATTTTTAGTAAGGATGTTAGAAAAACAAGGTTAAGCGGGTATTATGTTCAGTCAGTAAAAAATAAAAATTTCATAACTGACAAACTAATTAAATTTCCACAAGATATTAAAATGGACTATGCTAAATTTGGGAATTATGGACAAATTTTATTTATTAGTAATGGTAAACCTAAGGCCAACGGAAAAGTAATTTTAAAAAATCAATATGGAGAAGAACTATATGTTTATGTTTATAATAGGGGTAGATTTAGAATATCAACTATATGAGGTGTTTAAGTGAAAAGTCAAAACGGAATGACACTAATAGAAATCATGGTGGTAATGGTTATTATTAGTATTGCTTTAATACCAATGATGCATATGTTTACTTTTAATTTTCAAACTCTAAGTACAAGTAAAGAGAAATATGAAGCTATTTTAAAAGCTCAAGAAATTTTAGAAAGAGAAAAAAACAATATTAACACTTTTGCATCTAATTTACAAAGTTCCGCTATTTACGTAAGAAAAGAAGATGGATTTATATCTGAAATAACAGTTTCTCAAAAAGATATTTTATACACTATTGCGGTAAAAGTTTATAATGAAAATCAAAATGTTCAATTGATAACTAAAGTAGGTAATTATCATGAATAATAAAGGTTTTACTTTGCTTGAAATAATGGTGGTGATATTGCTTATTACTTTTCTAACAACTGCTTTAGGAGGATTATTAGTAACAGGTGTACAGACATTTACTAATTTTAAGAATCAAATTGAATTACAACAAAACCTCCGTTTTGCTTTATATAACCTTACCACTGAAATTAGAAAAGCTCGTCAGATATTAGAGATTAATGAAAAGATGATTAAGATAAAAACTCGTAATAATGAAACGTTCACTTATGAATTAGATAAAGACCCCCAGGCAACCGAACATCTCTATCAAATATCAGGAAATAATTTATATCGTTTTAGTCCAAACTCAAAAGCCCCTATCGCTAATTTTATTGACAAAATAATATTTAAGCCTAAAGAAGGTTATCAAAACCTAGAAGATATTACCTATATTGATATTACTATTTTAGGTTTCATGCCTAGTGGGAAGAAAATAGAGCTTAATTCAGGAGTGCAATTAAAATGGAAAAGCTTTGGTTCTTTTGTAAAAGAAGGTTAAACCATCTATTAAAAGATGAGCAAGGATCTGCATTGGTATTTTCTCTATTTATTTTAATTATGCTTGGAATATGGGGAGGGGCTACTTTAACTTTAAGTACAAATGAGTATTATATCTCAAATAATTCATTAAAAGGGATACAGTCCTATTATCTAGCTGAAGCAGGTTTAGAGGAAGCATTAGTGAATATTAAAAATAATCCTACTTCATTTGAGAATTATACAAATACTTTGGAAACAGGCAATTATAAAGTTACATATGAACAAAATAGTGAAAATAATATCGTGAAAATTACCTCATTAGGTCAAGCGAAGGAAGGCAAAAAAGAATTAAATGCTAAAGTAGAAATAAATAAAACACTTACAGAAGAAAATGAGGCAGTTTATGAGGTGAAGTTAATAGATTGGTGGTAATAAATTAATAAAGGAGTGTATAGATTGTTTTTTAATCGAAAAAGATTGGCTCTTCATATTGAAGAAAATAAATTACATATAATAATTTATGCTTTAGTAAAAGGTAGTTATCAAATAGAAAAAACTCAAACGATTAATTATGACCGACAAGAATTATTGGATTTTGTTGGGCAAAATCAGTTACAAAAAGCAAAGGTTCAAATTGTCTTAGGTGGTAAAGATGTAATAACACGTAGTATTACAATTCCGAGCATGCCAACTGAAGAAATTATCAAAACCTTGCGGTGGGAAATAATTAAATATATTCCTCTAAATTTAGAAGATTTAATCTATGATTATCAAATAGTTAATAAAGATAATAACCAAAAGCAAGAAATAATACAGATTTTATTAGTGGCGATAAAAAAGCATATAATTGAACAACATTGTGATTTTATAGCTAATGTAGGTTTAGTTCCGTATATTGTAGATACAGAAGGAACAATATTTAAATATATCTTTAAATATTTAAAGAGTAAAAAAGAAAAGAATGCCTGCTTAATATTTTTAAATAATCAGCGAGGGATTTTTAGTTTTATTGTCAATAAGAAAGTCTTTTTTGTTCATAATTTTGAAATTAAAACTGAAATGACTAAAGAGATAGTGAATGAATATGAAGGAGTTTTAACCTTTTTAAAGAACCAATTCAATTTAGAAGATATACATAGAATATATTTATTTGGTAATCAAGCAAATGATCATATTTGTGATTTGTTTGAAAAGGAGCTTAAGCTTCATATTAGTAGAGGTGAATTGTCTATTGATAAAAGAATAATACTTCCTAATGTTGAGGAAAGTAAGGGTTTACCTTTATTTTCTTTAGGCTTATTATTAAGGGGGAGCTAAATAATGGATATTAATTTATTGCCTCCTAAATATAAAAGTAAACTTTCCTTGAGTAAAAAAGGTATTAAAAGAATATTAATATATCTTTCAATTTTTAGCATAATTATTATTGGAATAACTAGCTATAATTCTTATAAAACTGCACTCTTAAAAAAAGAAGCAATATTACAAAAAAAATTAGCTAATTTAGAGCCTGGTTATAAAAGTATCACCGAATATGAAGAAAAGTTAGCAAACAATAATAAAGTTAAACAAATTACAGAGCACATCAATACCAATAAGCAAGTATGGTCCAGTTTATTAGTGGATATTTCCGGTTGTTTAGAAAATGGAAGTTGGCTTAAGAGTTTAGATAAAAAAGATAATAAATTAATTATTCAGGGAAACGCGGAAAATTTTAATCTTATTAGTACATATGCCATAAAACTTAGAGAACTTACCTGGTTTAAAAATGTAGATATAACCCTAGCAGAAGCATTTAGTGATCCTAATGTAAGTACGTCAAATGGAAATAAACAGCAGGAAGATAACAAGCAAAATTTTTTTGCCTTAAAAGATAATAAAATAAAATTAAATGATAATTTAGTAACATTCACTATAGAAGCTGAGTTAAAGAGACAGCTATCATTTTCAGATTCTCTAGAAGGAGGATCTAAATGATAAATTATTTAGCAGAAAAATTAAACATTCGTAAACCATTTTTATATTTACTGATTATATGTCTGCTAATATGCACTTATTTTATTCTAATAGAAGGTGAAATTAATTTTTTCGTTGAAAAGTATGCGCAGGTAAACTTTTTAGAGCAGGAAATTAAGTCCTTGGAGAAAAAAATTAAACCATTAGATCAGAGAAAATTAGAAAAAACACAAGAGGAAGTTGAGATACACAAAGAAAAGTATGAAATAGGGATACAATCACAACTTGTATTAGAACAGACGAATAAATATGCGCAAAGCGCTGGTCTTACTATTGCAGGATTTAAAACACATCAAAAAAATAATCAAGAGAATTTCAAAAGTAGGGTTTATGAATATATATTTACAGGACATTATGAAAATTTTATTAATTGGTTAAAATTAATGGAAAAAAGCTCGTATTACGTTAACTTAGAAAGATTACATATTTCTCCAGATGAATTTGAGGAGACAGACTTAGAAAATAAAAATTATGATCAAAGGTTACTTATAGTTGTATCAATTAATAATATCTCTCTAAATGAGTATAAGTGGGTAGAAAAAACTAATACTAGTTTTAGAAGGTATCCTTTTTATCCTAGTATTGTTCTTAAAGAAGAAGTATAAAACTAATAAATAAATTGGTAGAGGTGTTTAAATGGATAAAAAATTATTAAAAGAAATTTTAGATGTTTCCTTATCCAAAGGTGCTGATTTTGCAGAAATTTTTATCGAAGAAAAACAAACAACAGGAATTTCTTGTGAAGAAAAAAAAATAGAGCGAATCAATTCTGGTATGGATATTGGAGCAGGTATAAGAGTTATTGCAGGTGAAAGCACAGCATATACATTTACAAATGAATTGACTAAAGAAAAATTGCTAGAAATAGCGGAAGTTGCCAGTAAAGTAGCAAAGGGAAGTAAGAAAAATACATCCTTAGATTTTACTGTTCCAAGTCCAGTAGTAGAATTTGATATTGAAATTAGGCCAGATCAAGTAAACATTGATGATAAGGTTGATAAAATTAAAATTTGTGATAGTGCTTGTCGCTCAGTTGATGAAAAAATAAAGCAGGTTTCAGTGGGTTATGGAGATGTTTTACAAAAGGTTACTATTGCTAATAGTAATGGTGTATTTGTAGAGGATGAGAGAATTAGAACTAGATTTGTTTGTAACGCTATTGCAAATGATGGAAAGAGTATTCAAACAGGATTTTCTTCCCTAGGTGGTACTAGAGGCTTTGAAATATTTAAGCATAATGATCCTAAGGATTTAGGTGTGGAAGCAGCTAATAGAGCTGTTTTAATGTTAAGCGCAGAGGGATCTCCAAGTGGTAAAATGCCAATAGTTATGGCAGCTGAAGCAGGAGGAACAATGGTTCATGAAGCTTGTGGTCATGGTTTAGAAGCAGATTTAGTACAAAAAGGACTATCTGTTTATGCTAATAAAAAAGGTGAAAAGGTTGCTTCTAGTGCGGTAACTGTAGTAGATGATGCGACAATTGCTCATAAATACGGATCATATAGATATGATGATGAAGGAAATAAAGGACAAAAGAATGTTCTTATTAAAGATGGTATTTTAGAAAATTATATGTATGATTATTTAACTGCAACTAAGGATAAGAGAGAAAGTACTGGTAATGGTCGACGACAGTCATATCAAGAAAGGCCAATTCCGAGAATGACAAATACATACATTGCTAAAGGTAATGATGACCCTGAAAAGATAGTTAAATCAACTAAGCATGGTTTATTTGTCAAAAAAATGGGTGGTGGTCAAGTTAATACCACTAATGGAGATTATGTTTTTGATGTGGCAGAAGGATATTTAATAGAAAATGGAGAAATTACTAAGCCAGTTAAGGGTGCAACACTTACGGGAAATGGCCCAGAGACTTTGCAAATGATTGAAATGGTTGGAAATGATTTGGGTTATGCAATCGGTACATGTGGTAAAGAAGGGCAGGGGGTGCCTGTTTCGGATGCCCAACCTACTATGAAAATAAAAGAATTAATAGTTGGTGGGACATTAGCAGCTACAGATAAACAAATCTCGAGGGATTTTAAAATTAAGCGTATATAAATAAAAGCTTAATTAGGGTTTTTATAACCCTTTTTCTTATTAGGGGGAAAGAAGTTGTTTGAAAATATTAAAAAATCATCAAATTATAAGTGGTATGTCTTTGCAAGTGTATCAATAGGGACATTTATGTCAACTTTGGATGGTAGTATTGTAAATGTTGCTTTACCTAGTATTGCCGATGAATTTCAGGCAGATTTAAAATTAATTCAATGGATACCTCTTTCATATTTATTAATTATAACAAGTTGCCTATTGTTTTTTGGTAAAATAGCCGATACCTTAGGAAAAACTAAAGTATTTAGCTGGGGTTTCATTGGATTTATGTTAGGATCAACTTTATGTGCATTTTCTCCCAATATATATATATTAATTATTTCTAGGGTTTTCCAAGGAATTGGAGCTGCTATGATTATGGCCAATAGTTCTGGTATTATCATTGATGTATTCCCTCCTAGCGAAAGGGGGAAGGCACTAGGAACTGTTGGTACTATAGTTGCCCTAGGCAGCATGACCGGTCCGCCCTTGGGAGGATTATTAACAGGTATGGTTGGCTGGTCAAGTATTTTTTTAATCAATATACCTATAGGGATATTTGGACTTTTAGGAAGTATTTATTTATTACCTAAAGAAAAGGTAAATAAATTTAAAAGTTTTGATTTTCTTGGAGCATTTTTATGGGCAATAGGTATAGTTAGTTTAATTTATGGTTTATCATTAATTGAAGAATTAGGTATTACAACAAAGGTAATAACATATATTGCTGTCGGTGTATTGGGGTTATTATTATTTATAAAGATAGAATTTAAAAATAACGATCCTTTGTTAGACTTAGAGTTATTTAAGGATCCAATTTTCACCACGGGAAATATTGCAGGACTTTTATCTTTTGTGGCTATGTTTTTTGCTAATTTATTTATGCCCTTTTACTTTCAAGAAGTAAAAGGTATTGAGGCTAATCATGTTGGGTTATTAATGATGGCATTCCCACTTTCTATGGCCTTTATAGCCCCACTTAGCGGGACTTTATCTGATAAATTTGGTTATCGTATTTTAACAACTACGGGTATGGGTCTTATGGCCTTAAATTTATTTGCTCTTTCTAAAATTTCAGCTACTTCTCCTACACCTTTAATTGTATTTGCTTTTGGGGTTTTTGGAGTTTGTATGGGACTATTTCAATCTCCAAATAATAGTTCAGTTATGGGAGTAGTTCCTAAACCAAAACTTGGAATAGCAGGTGGTATTTTAGCTACAATGAGAAACCTAGGTATGGTTTTAGGTATAGCCTTATCTGTAACATTATTTTCTTATCGTCAAAAATTCTATCTGGATTTACAAGTACAAGAAAAGTTTGCAAATGCTTTAGGCGATACATTTTTCTTTGCTGGATTTATCGCTTTAATAGGTTTAGTTTTATCTTTTACGAGAGCAAAGGAAACAAAAAAGATAAAAGTTAATGTTAAAGGCTCATAAATGTTTAAAAAAACAAATAAGTAGGGATATTTCTTTTGAAAAGTTTAATAATAAAGATACAGGTTATTTTTGGAGGTGAATAAATGCATAAAAATGATTTTTTGAATTTAGGAAATAGTATTGTACAAAAAGCCCTAAAACATGGTGCTGATTTTGCAGAAGTTTTTATATCAAGATCTAAAGATTTAAATATAATGGTATCTAATCAAGAGATTAATAATATTAAAGAAGCTGAAGAACGAGGCTTAGGTTTAAGAGTTTTTAAAAATAATTGTTTAGGTTTTGCTTATACATCTGATTTAAATAGCACTTCTTTAGATAGAACTATCTTAAATGCTATCGCAAATGCGGGCAAAACTGAAAAGGATGAATTTTTAACCTTAGCTCCTAAATATGATTCTTATGCTAATTTAAATTTATATGATGAAAAGATCTTTAATAGATCAATTGATGAAAAAATAGATATAGCTAAGGAAATTGAAAGTTTCTCTAAAAAATATGATAAAAGAATTAAATTAACTGAAAGATCTTCTTATGAAGATTCACTATATGAAATTTGTATTATTAATTCATTAGGCCTTGAAGCTTATTATGAAGGTTCTTATTGTGGTGGATATGCTTTAGTTGTTGGTGAGGAAAAAGGTGAAAGTCAAACAGGTTTTGGCATGAAATATTCCCTAAATTATGAAGACCTTGATCCAAAAAAGATTGGTGAAGAAGCAGCAATGAGGGCAGTACGACTTTTAGGTGCACAGACAATGAAATCACAAAATGCTAGTTTAGTTTTAGAACCATATATGGCTACTAATTTTTTAGGTATTATTGCACCAGCATTTTTAGCAGATTATGTTCATAAAGGAAAATCCTTTTTAGAAAATAAATTAAATACTAAAATTGCAAGTGAATTAATTAGTATAATTGACGATGGCTCGTTACCAGGTAAAATTGTTTCCTCACCTTTTGACAGTGAAGGGGTTCCAACTTCTGAAACTATTTTAGTTAAAGATGGAAACCTTACAGGATATTTACACAATTTATATACAGCAAAAAAAGAAGGAATTAAGTCAACTGGTAATGCAAGTAGAGGCTCTTATCGAGGTTCACCAGAAGTAGGAACAACAAATTTCTATATAGGAGCTGGTAAGACACCGGTTAAAGAATTAATTAAAAATACTGATAAAGGTTTATTTGTAACTGATGTTATGGGTATGCATACAGCAAATCCAATAACAGGTGACTTTTCTTTAGGAGCTTCTGGAATATGGATAGAAAAAGGAGAATTTATTAAACCGGTGCGTGGTATTGCTATAGCAGGAAATTTAAAAGACTTATTATTAAATGTATCTGATGTAGGCAGTGATTTAACCTTCTTTGTAGGAAAAGGATCCCCGACGCTTAAAATAAATAATATTAGTATTAGTGGAAGTTAAAACTGTTCAAATAAGTTTTGTTGTGTTAATATTTTTCCAGGGGTGTAGAAGTGAATATAATTATCTTAGAAGGGCCTAATTTAAATCTATTAGGGACACGAAAACCAGAAGTTTATGGCAACAAAACTTTGCATGATAATCATATGTATTTAGAATCCATAGCTAAGGAATTAAATTGTAAAATATATTTTAAACAATCTAATCATGAAGGAGCTTTGATTGATGCTATTCATGAATCTAGGAATAAATATGATTTTATTATTATTAATGCAGGTGCTTACACCCATACTAGCATAGCAATAAGAGATGCAATAGAAGCGGTAGAAGTGCCTTGCATTGAAGTACATATAAGTAATATTTATGCTAGAGAAGATTTTCGTCACATTTCATTATTAGCTCCCGTTTGTGTGGGGCAAATATGTGGCTTAGGTTATTTAGGTTATGAGATGGCTTTAAGATATATAAATTTACAATTAGGAAAGGAAATAAAATGATAGAAAATAGAATCGCTGCTTTTCGAAGATTGTTAGAAAAACAAGGTTTGGATAGTTTTATTGTTTTAAATCCTGCAAATAGATTTTACTTAAGTGGGTTTAAAGGAACAGCGGGTGTATTATTAATAACGCTCAAGGAATGTTTTTTAATAACAGATTTTAGATATATAGAGCAAGCAAAACAAGAAGCAAGTAGTTATCAAGTTATCAAATATGAACTATCTATTAATGCAACAGTAAATGAAATTGCTCAAAAGCTACATATAAAGAAAATGGGATTTGAAGAAGATTATATAACATATAGTCAATATAATAATTTACATAATGAACTTATACAAATCAGTTTAATTGCGACAAATCAAGTTACAGAAGAAATTCGTATGATTAAAGATAATGAAGAAATCAATAATATAAGAAAAGCAGCAGCTATTGCAGATGAAGCATTTACTCATATTCTAAATATCATAGCTCCTGGAAAAAAAGAAACAGAAATAGGATTAGAACTTGAATACTATATGCTTTCTAAGGGAGCAAGTAAAACTTCTTTTCAAACAATAGTGGCATCAGGTGTGCGTTCAGCACTACCTCATGGGACCGCTACAGAAAAGATAATTGAAAAAGGTGACTTTGTTACAATGGATTTTGGTTGTATCTACAATCAATATTGTTCAGATATGACTAGAACTATCGTTGTTGGAACCCCGTCTACAAAACAAAAAGAAATTTATAATATAGTTTTAAAAGCTCAAGATTTAGCCTTAGAAGCCTTAAAAGCAAATTGCAAAACAAAAGACATAGATGCTTTAAGTAGAGGGTATATACACGAAAAAGGTTATGGAGATAATTTTGGACATGGTTTAGGACATAGTTTAGGTTTGGACGTTCATGAAAAGCCAAGTTTATCTCCCAAAGACAGTAATATACTAAAAAATAACATGATAGTTACTGTTGAACCTGGAATTTATATTCCAGGTTGGGGTGGAGTAAGAATTGAAGATTTAGTTGTTGTAAATGAGACAGGAATAGAAAACTTGACTCACTCACCTAAAGATTTGATAATTTTATAGCATAGTGGAGGTAGATAAGCATGTTATCAACAAGTGATTTTAAAACAGGAGTAACCGTAGAATTAAATGGACAACCTTGCCAAATTATAGACTTTCAACACGTTAAGCCAGGTAAAGGTGCAGCTTTTGTAAGAGCAAAAATACGTAATCTTAGATCAGGTTCTACATCTGAACAAACATTTAGAGCGGGAGAAAAAGTTCCTAAAGCTATTTTAGACAGAAGAGAAATGCAATATTTATATAATGATGGTGAATTTTATATTTTTATGGACAATGAATCTTTTGAACAAATTTCTTTAACACAAGATCAGCTAGATGGTGGAGAATTATTTTTAAAAGAAAATATGGATTGTTCTATTTTGATTTATGGAGAAGAAGTATTAGGAGTAGATTTACCTAATACTGTTAACTTAGAAGTTATAGAAACTGAGCCAGGTATTAAAGGTGATACAGCTTCAGGTGGATCAAAACCAGCTACAATGGAAACTGGCTGCGTGGTACATGTACCATTTTTCATTAATGTTGGTGATATTTTAAAAATAGATACTAGAACTAAAGAATATGTAGAACGTGCATAAGTTTATTTTTAAAAATAAAGGTAATACTATTAAAGTGTTAGATTTGAAGGGAGGTTTTTAATTTGACTGATTTACAAAGTAGTATTTCATATTTGCGTGGATTAGCTGATGGTATGGATCTTTCTGAAAACTCAAAAGAAGGAAAAATTATCATGGGCATTCTAAAGGTATTAGAAGATATGTCTGATTCTATTTTAGACATCGAGGATAGTCAAGATGATTTAGAACATTATATTGAAACCATTGATGAGGATTTAAATGATTTAGAAGTAGACTACTATGGTGATGAAGATTGCGATTGTGGTTGTGAGTGTGACGATGATTACTTAGAAGTAGAATGCCCAATTTGTCATGATTCAGTGTGTATTGATTCCAATATTTTAGATGATGACTCTAAGATATCAGACTTAAGTTGTCCTAATTGCGATGAATCTATTTTTGATGCTGAAGAATAAAAAACTTAAATTTGAATTTTTAAAAGTCCTAAGATTATTTTTTAATCTTAGGACTTTTTTTGTCATAAAGTAGGATAAGCTTCATATTAATTAATGAGGTGGATGTAATGACGAATATAAAAATTATTAAGAAAGAAACAAGCAGTCCTTTACAAAAAAATGTACTCACAGAAATACTACCTTTTTTTCCGCAAAACATAAGAGATTTAGTTTTAAAAATACCTGATTATATGATAGCTAAAATTGAAGAAATAAGAATTAGATTAAATCGTCCTTTAGTTATTGTAACAGAAAAAGATAACTTTGCTATTAATCATAAAGAAATTACAAAAAATTTAGAACAAGGATATTTTATAACTCAAGCTGATATTAATAAAATTTTACATTTAATTAGTCAAAGTTCAATTTATGCCTGGGAAGAAGAATTTAAAAGAGGATACATAACTTTAAAAGGTGGACATAGAGTAGGTATAACGGGAAAAGCAGTTTTAAATAATGGAATGATAAAAACTTTAAAAGATATTTCAGGTTTAAATTTTCGTATAGCTAAAGAAATATTAGGAGCAGCTACTAAAATTTTACCTTATATTATTAAATCACCTACTGAAATAGAACACACACTTATTGTATCTCCTCCAAGATGTGGAAAAACAACATTATTAAGAGACATAGTAAGACAACTCAGCATGGGTATTTCAAAGCTGAATTTTTTAGGTGTAAACGTAGGACTAGTTGATGAAAGATCAGAGATAGCGGGTAGTTATAATGGTGACCCTCAATATAATGTAGGTTTTAGGACAGATATTTTAGATGGATGTCCAAAAGCACAAGGTATGCTGATGCTAATTAGATCAATGTCACCTCAAGTAATTGTTACTGATGAAATAGGTACAAGAGAAGATGTACTAGCCATGGAAGAAGTATTAAATTCAGGAATAAATTTATTAACTACAGTGCATGGTGCAGATATTAATGAAATAAAAAGAAGACCAAATCTTAATATGATTTTAAATAGTCGAATTTTTACAAGAATAATTATTTTAAGTCGTTCAAGAGGTGTGGGTACAGTAGAGGATATTCTGGATGGCTATACATATAAATCTTTGCTTTTAAAAAATGTAGGTGAAAGGAACGGTTAGTATGTTGAAAATCCTGGGTTCAATTTTTCTTATAATGGGCTTTGGAGTAATTGGACTAGTTGTAGCTAGAAATTTATCTTTAAGGCCACTCGAGCTTAGACAAGTTCAAAATGGTTTGAAAATGTTAGAAACAGAAATTTTATATGGTTTGACTCCTTTACCAGAAGCATTATCAAGAGTTTCAAATCAAATTAGTTTTCCGATAAATAAATTATTTTCACAGTCATCTAATTATTTAAAAAATGGAGAAGGATTAACAGCTGGAGAAGCCTGGGAAATTTCATTAAATGAATTAGAACAAGAAAGTAGTTTGTTAGCAGAAGATATTGAGATATTAATCAGCTTTGGAAAAGGTCTAGGTGGTTCAGATCGTGACGAACAAACAAAACATTTGAAATTAGTTCAAGACCATTTAAAAAACGCAGAATTTAAGGCTGAGAAAATAAAAGAAACAAATCAAAAGGTATATAAATATTTAGGTTTTAGTTTTGGAGCAGTAATTGCGTTGATTTTAGTTTAAAAAGTTAAAAGTTGAATAGGAGGGAATTTAATTGGACGTAACTATTATTTTTAAAATTGCGGGAATTGGGATTTTAACAGCTGTTCTTCATAGTGTACTCAAATCCTTTGGCAAAGAAGATCAAGCGCAATTAGCTACATTAGCTGGACTTACAATAGTTCTATATATGGTCATAAGATTATTAGCAAATTTATTTGATTATGTTCGTTCTGTATTCTCTTTATATTAAAAAGAGGTGTCTCTATGGAAATTTTGCAAATTATAGGCATAGCTTTAATAACAGTTGTATTTTATCTTGTCTTAAAAGAAAGAAATAGTGAATTTGCCCTTCAGCTCACTATTGCATTTGGAACTATTGTTTTTTTACTGATGATAAGCAAAATTCAAGCAATATTACAAGTTTTTGGTGATTTAGCTATTAAAGCAAATGTAAATATGTTTTTTCTTAATACAATTTTTAAAATAATAGGAATAGCTTATATAGCTGAATTTGGATCACAAATATGTAGGGATGCAGGTAGTAGTTCAATTGCAGGAAAGATAGAATTTGCAGCAAAGATTATCATCCTTACCTTAGCCATTCCAATAATAGTGGCAATATTAGAGAGTGTTATTAAGCTAATTCCATAAGGCGGTATGATTATGAAAAGAGTAGCAATTATTATACTATTTCTCATTTTTATGAATATATTGACGCAAGGGATAGCACTAGCAAGTGAGGAGAAGGATATTCAAGAAATCACAGAAAATCAATTAGATCTTTTAGATTTAACAGAAGTTGATCGTTTTACTAATCACATAAATGAAGAAATATCATCGTTCATACCAAATTTTTCAGTACACCAATTTATCCAAGATTTAAAAGAAGGTAAAGTAGATTTAAGTTTTAAAGACATCATTAATAATACTTTTAAATTTTTGTTTAAGGAAATTGGCGTCAATCTAGCCCTTATGGGAAAGTTAATAGTACTTGCTGTATTATGTTCTGTACTATCAAATCTGCATAATGCTTTTGAAAAAGGCACCATAGCTAAATTAGCATACGCTGTAAGTTTTTTAGTTTTAATTACATTTATGATTAGCTCGTTTCAATATACAATCGAAATTGGAAAAGATGCCGTTCAAAATATGGTTACATTTATGCAAGCTTTAATGCCTATACTTTTAACTTTATTAGCTTCCCTAGGAGCATTTACCTCAACGGCCATATTGCATCCTTTTATTTTTATCACGATAGCTTCTCTAAGTACTTTATATAAAACAGTTATTTTCCCATTAATACTCTTAGGCGCAGTATTAAGCATTATTAATAATATTTCATCTGAATTCAAAATAACAAGATTATCAAGTTTATTAAATCAAGTAATAGTTTTCTTTTTAGGCTTAACCTTTACCCTATTTATAGGCGTTTTGAGTGTCCAAGGTGTAGGGGGAGCTATAGCAGATGGAGTATCCTTAAGAACGGCAAAATATATGACGGGTGCTTTTATTCCAGTAGTAGGTAGTATGTTTTCAGATGTACTAGAAGCTGTAATTGGTGGTTCTCTATTACTAAAAAATGCGATAGGTATTATGGGATTATTAATTATTGTAGTTATTTCTTTATTCCCAGCAATTAAAATATTTGCCATTATTATTATTTATAAAGTATCTTCAGCAATAATACAACCTTTAGGAAATTCTCAAATTTCAGATACTTTAGATAGTATGGCGGGCAGTTTATTATTAGTTTTTGCTTCTGTAGCCACGGTAGCTTTAATGTTTTTTCTCACTATCATAATAGTCGTCACAACGGCAAATATCACAGTCATGCTCAGGTAGGGGTGAAAAAATGAGCAGTTTAAATGAAATAATCCGTAATATAGCTGTTATAGTTTTATTGACCACTTTTTTAGATATGTTGTTACCTAATACCAATTTGAGAAAATTCATAAAAGTAATAATGGGCTTATTTATTATGGTGACAATTTTAAACCCAATTATAAGTATTTTCACAAATAGCGAAAGCTTATCAGCTTGGAACTTTTCGCTTCCTGAAAATGAAGATATAAATACAGTTTTAGCAGAAGGTGAAAAAATGTCTTTAGCGCAAAATTCAGAGGCAACCAGAGAATACAACTATAGAATAGAAAAACAAATCGAGGCCTTAGTGCATTTAATTCCGGAAGTAAGCCGTGTTAATTGTCAAGCTATACTTAAATCTACTGAAGATTTAAAAAATATGGGGAAGCTTGAAAAGGTTGATTTAGAAATATTTCTAGGTGGTGTAGATCAAGCTGATCAAGATTTACTAGTAGAACCTGTAAAAATCGAGTTTAATAAATCCCTAGAAAAAGAGGAGCCAAAAATTAATAACGAAGGTTTAAGAGCAAAAGTAATAAATCTTGTGTCTAATTATTATAGTATCAATGAAGAACAGATTTATATTGAATTTAATAGTGAGGAGGAAAGTTAATGGGAGACTTTTTTAAAACGCTATTTCCTGAGGATAAAAGTAAAAATCCAGTTAAAATTACAGCAAAACAAAAAAAGATAGTCATAAGCTTAGTTTTTATGTCCTTAATAGGAATTTTCTTAATGACGCTACAAAGTCCAAAGAATAATTTAAACCCAGAACAAAATCAGCTTGGTATGGATGCAGCTACTACTGAAGTAAAAACTAATAATAACAGTCAAAATGATCTAGGTAAAGCAGAGTTAGATTTAGAACAAAGGCTAAATAATATTTTAAGTATGATTGATGGAGCAGGTGATGTATCTTCCACAATTACCTTAGAATCAGGATTAGAATACGAATATGCAGTAAATACAAAAACTGGCCAAACAAAAATACATGAAAATGCAAAGGATGGAAGCAATCGAGTTACTGATGAGGCGCAAGAAGATAGTCAATTAGTAATGAAAACTGGAGCTCAAGGAAAAAATGATGCAGTAGTAATTAAAGAAAAAAGACCTCAAATTTCTGGCGTGATCGTTGTAGCAGAAGGTGCGAAGGATCTTGCAATTAAAGAAGAGCTTAATAGTGCAGTGCAAACCTTGTTAAATGTCCCAGCTCATAGAGTAATGATATTACCAAAAGGAAGGTAGGGATTTAAAATGATGTTTTTAATTAAAATTCGTAATGTAATGATAGTTACTTTAGTAATCTTAGGGTGTTCATTCATGTATATGGGTATGTCAGGTTTTGCAGATAAATATAAGCTCGCATTAGATGATTCTATTATTGAAGAGTTAAATGAAACTACTCAAGTAGTTGCTAAAGGCAATAAAGAAAAAGATCAAATCGAAAGTAAAGAAAAAGACCAAACTCCAAATAAAGATCAAGATAAACAAAAGGGCGGAGATGGTGAAAAGGTAATCCAAGATGACCAAACTACCGTTAAACAAAGCATTATAGAAAAAAACAGTGAGTTCTTTGTTGATTTTCGAATTAAAAGAGAAAAAGATCATGCCTCACAAATAGAAGTATTGCGAGAAATAGTAGACAATCCAAACTCATCTGCAGAAATAAGAACAAAAGCACAAGAAGAATTATTAGTGGTTTCAAAAGATATTTCTTTAGAATCCAAGATAGAAAATTTATTTAAAGCAAAAGAATATAAAGAAGCAGTGGCAGTAGTACAAAATGAAACAGCAACAATTATAATTAAAGCAGACACTTTAAAAGAAACGGATGTTAGTAAATTAGGAGATTTGGTTATCAAAGCTACTGGATTTACCTTAGATAACATTTCGATTATTCCTAAAAAATAATAAATTGCTTTAATGTTGGTTTGTTGAGCTCCTTTTGGTATAATTAAAAAATATATGAAACATGTGTGGGGGTGTGGGTTTTGGGCAATAATGTAAACATGACTAATTTAAATACATCAAATCTAAATGAATTAGGCTCTGTAAAGATTGCTGATGATGTAGTTGCAATTATTGCAGGCTTAGCTGCTACAGAAGTTAGAGGCGTTGCTGGTATGAGCGGAGGAGTTTCTGCTGGAATAGCAGAAATGCTAGGTCGTAAAAATTTAGCAAAAGGCGTTAAAGTAGAGGTAGGTGAAAAAGAAGCAGCTGTTGATTTATTTGTTATTGTTGAATTTGGAGCAAAGATTCCTGAGGTAGCTCAATTAATTCAGCAAAAGGTAAGAGAAGCAATAGAAGCAATGACCGGTTTAATTGCAGTAGAAATAAATATTCATATCCAAGGTGTAGCTTTTGAAAAGCAAGAAATAGAAGATAAAGAAATAAGAGTGCGTTAATTTTAGGTAGTCTATTTTAGACTTCCTAAAATTATTTTCTTTTGTACTCTTATTTAGACAAGCTGTCTAAAGTAAGGGGGATTAGGTATTATGCATTCAAAAACATATAGAGTTTTATTCGCGCTTATTTTAATAATTCTAGGGGCATTAGTTTCTGGGGTGCTATTTGGGTGGACTAGCCCTTTGGATTACATAAATAATAGTTTATTACATAGTAATGATAAAGTAATACTTGGATTTATAGCACTTTTTAGTATAGTAATTGGTTTTAGCATCTTAAGAGGTTCATTTAAACAAAAGATTTCTACGCAAACTAATATAATTGAAACAAAACTTGGAGAAATCAAAATTACTATTAAAGCGTTAGAAAACATGACTGAAAAAATTGCCAAAAAAATAGTAGGTATTAAAGAAGCTAAAACAAAAATTAAAAGTACTCCTAATGGTATTGCTGTTTTTATTGAAATAAGTGTAACATCTGATGTAAACATACCGGAAATAACTACTGAAACTCAAAATAAAATAAATGAATATTTTTTAAATCAAGCAGGAATACAAGTTGAAGAAGTACGTATATTAGTTTCTGATTTAGCAAAAGATGTGAAATCCCGTGTAGAGTAAATGGTAGGGGGGTAATAAAGTTGTTAGAAAAAATATTAGATGAAGTGCTTACCCATCACAAAGGAAAATTTTTTGGGATTTTGATTGGTTTGTTGTTTAGCGTACTTGTAATTAGCGTAGGCTTATTAGAAACCATTTTTATTGCTGTATGTATTTATATAGGTTTTGTTGTTGGTAAAAGAGTAGATCAAAATGAAAGTTTTTATTCTATAATTGATAAAGTTTTTAGAGAAAGACATTAGGAGGCCATAATTTGAAACGACGTGTAGCAAGAGAAAAATCATTACAGGCTTTATATCAAGTTGATGTGACAAAAGAAAATATACAAGAGGTTATCACCCAAAGATTAGAAGATGAAACTATAGATGAAAAGGCTAAAGAATTTATAGTTAATATAATCGAAGGCACGGTAGCTCATACTGAGGAAATTGACAAAATTATCAAAAACTATGCCGTGGACTGGACTATTGAACGGATGTCAATAGTTGATAGAAACATCCTTAGAATAGCAATCTATGAAATGAATTATTCTAAAATGACCCCTATCAAGGTTATCTTAAATGAAGCCATAGAACTTGCAAAGATTTTTGGTTCAGACAAATCTCCAAAATTCATTAATGGTGTTTTAGGAAAAATTAAAGAAGATTTTGGTGTAGAAGACGAAGATAAGTAGATATAAGAATTTCCTTTGGTTTATATTTATTTTAGTGATAAAATAGATTGTATGTTTGTGTTAGAGGCGTAAAATTACGCCTTTTTTACTATAAAGGATTATCAAAAGGAGGAAAAATAAAAATGTTCAAAATAGTTGATCATGAACAATTTGCGGATAATTTATTTTTATTTAAAATAGAGGCTCCGAGGTTAGCTAAAAAAGCAAAGGCGGGACAATTTGTAATTTTACGTGCTTTTGAAAATGGTGAAAGAATACCACTAACAATTGCTGATTATGATAGAGAAAAGGGCACAATTGATATAATATTTCAAACAGTAGGTAAAACTACAAAAAAACTTGGTTTACTAAAAACTGGAGATGAAATACTAGATTTAGTAGGACCTCTAGGAGAACCAACTGAAATTGAAAACTTTGGAACATCTGTTGTAGTAGGTGGTGGAGTTGGTATAGCACCTATTTATCCGATTGCTCGTTCATTAAAAGAAGCAGGAAATAAGGTAATTTCAATAATTGGTGCAAGAACTAAAGATATAGTATTTTGGGTAGATAAGTTAAAAGCAGTTAGCGATGAAGTCTTAATTGCCACTGATGATGGTAGTCTTGGTACTAAAGGATTTGTAACAGATTTGTTGCGTGGTAAAATGGATAGCGAGCAAATCGACAGAGTGTGGGCTATTGGACCTATGATTATGATGCGTGCAGTAGCAGAAGTAACCAGACCTGAAAAAATTAAAACAATAGTTAGTTTAAATCCTATTATGGTTGATGGAACAGGCATGTGTGGTGCTTGCAGGGTTTTAGTAGGAGATGAAACTAAATTTGCTTGTGTGGATGGACCAGAATTTGATGCTCATTTAGTAGACTTTAATTTAGCTATGAGAAGAGCTTGTTATTATAAAGAAGAAGAACAAACAGCACAAACTAGTGGTTGTAATAATAATGGAGGTGGATGTCAATGTCAATAAAAGCTCCTCGTAATCCTATGCCTTCACAGGACGCTATTGAAAGAAAAACAAACTTTAAAGAAGTTGCTCTAGGGTATGACAAAGAAACTGCTATAAATGAAGCAAAAAGATGCTTACAATGTAAAAAACCTATGTGTATGCAAGGTTGTCCTGTTGAGGTAGATATTCCTGATTTTATTGGTGCTATTGCTGAAGAAAATTTCGAGCAAGCAGCAAAAATCATTAAAAATAAAAATAATCTTCCAGCTGTCTGTGGTCGTGTTTGTCCGCAAGAGAGTCAGTGCGAACAAAAATGTATTTTAGGTATCAAAGGTGAACCAGTTGCTATTGGACGTTTAGAAAGATTTATTGCCGACTGGGAAGCAGCTGAGGAAGGAAAAGAAACTATTCAAACTTCATGTAATAATAAAAAAGTAGCTGTTATTGGGGCTGGTCCTTCAGGTTTAACTTGTGCAGGAGACCTAGCAAAATTAGGCTATGATGTAACAGTTTTTGAAGCTTTACACACACCTGGTGGTGTTTTAATGTATGGTATCCCAGAGTTTCGTTTACCTAAAACAGTTGTAAAAAGAGAAATTGATTATATCAGAGATTTAGGCGTAAAAATTGAAACGAATAGTGTAATGGGGAAAATTGGTACTGTTGATGAGTTAATGAATGAAGAAGGATTTTCTGCAGTTTATATTGCTACAGGTGCAGGATTACCACACTTCATGAATATTCCAGGAGAAAATTTAAATGGCGTATATTCAGCTAATGAATTTTTAACTCGTACAAATTTAATGGCTGCTTATAATTTTCCAAACTTTGATACACCAATAAAGGTTGGTGAAAAGGTTGCCGTAATAGGAGCGGGTAATGTAGCTATGGACTCTGCTCGTACAGCTTTAAGATTAGGGGCTAAGGAATCTATCATTGTTTATCGTCGTTCTAAAAATGAAATACCAGCAAGATTAGAAGAATTAGAACATGCTGAAGAAGAAGGCGTACAATTATTTTTATTAACAAGCCCAATATCTATCAATGGTGATGAAAATGGTCAGGTAAAATCAATGACCTGTCTAAAATATGAATTAGGTGAACCTGATAGCTCAGGTAGATGTAGACCTATTGCTATCGAAGGTTCTGAATTTGAAATGGAAATTGATACAGTAATTATGGCAATTGGTCAAGGACCTAACCCATTAGTAGCAAATAGCACACCAGGATTAGATTTAACAAAAAGAGGAAACATTATTGCAGATGAAGAAACAGGCTTAACTTCTAAAGATGGTGTCTTTGCTGGTGGAGATATAGTTACAGGTGCAGCTACAGTTATTCTTGCTATGGGAGCAGGTAAAAAAGCGGCTAGAGCAATACATGATTATTTAGAAAATAAATAGTATTTAGGTGAATAATATGTTTTCAAGAAATGTTACATTTTCTGTGAGCAAATTAAATCAATATATAAAGAATCTCCTTAGTGGAGATTCTTTATTATCTTCTGTATGGGTTTATGGTGAAATTTCAAATTTCAAGTTACATATTTCTGGTCACATGTATTTCACATTAAAAGATAAAGATAGTATAATTAAATGTGTTATGTTTAAAGGTAATAGTAAAAAACTAAAATTTTCGCCCGAGCATGGAATGCAGGTTTTAGCATTAGGTTACGTATCTTTATATGAACAAACGGGTCAATATCAACTATATGTAGAGGATTTAATTATCCATGGTGCAGGTGAACTTAACCTTAAATATGAACAATTAAAAAACAAATTAACAAAAGAAGGATTATTTGATATTGAGCAAAAGCGAGATTTACCTAGGATGCCTAAAAAAGTAGGGGTTGTAACGTCTTTAACGGGTGCTGTAATCAAAGATATAATTAGTATTATACATAGACGAAGTCCCATGACTGAAATCCTCATAGCTCCAGCTATGGTACAAGGTGTTGAAGCACCTACCTCAATTATAACTGCCCTAGATAATCTTTATGATAAAGATGTTGATGTTATTATTGTAGGTCGAGGTGGGGGATCCTTAGAAGAATTATGGTGTTTTAATAATGAACAAGTAGTAAGAAAAGTTAGTGAAAGTCCGGTACCTATAATAAGTGCAGTTGGTCATGAAACTGATTTTAGCTTAACAGATTTTGCAGCTGACTTAAGAGCTGCTACCCCTTCTATGGCAGCGGAACTTGTCGTTCCAACTGTTAAGGAATTAAAGGATAAAGTAGATTTTTATCATACAAGATTAAATCAAGTGCTTTTCGAAAATCTTGAATATAAAAAACAAGAACTTAGTGGTATTACAAATGAGCTACAATTATTAAACCCTTTAAATAAAATACTTGTTGCTAAAGAAAAAATAGATAATATGCATTTAAGAATAAATACCATTATGGAAAATAAATACAAATCTCAAAAACAAATACTAGATTTATTAATAGAAAAGCTTGATTCTTTAAGCCCATTAAAAACTCTAGCGAGAGGATACTGTATTTGTCTTGACGATAAAGCAAATGTTGTTAAATCAATACATAAGGTAAACCTAAAAAAACAAGTTAAATTACTTTTAAATGATGGTCAATTAATTTGCAATGTTGTAGAAAAAAAGGATGATATTTATGACAGTTAAAATTAATTATGAAGAAAATATCGCTCAAATAGAAAAGATACTAGGCCAATTAGATAAAGGTGAGTTATCCTTAGATAATTCTATTGAGCTTTTTGGTAAAGGAATTAAGTTGATAAATAGTTGTAATGATTATTTAAATAAATGCGAAAAAAAGATAAAGGTATTACAGGAAAATGAGGAAGTAGAATGGAGTGAAGAGACAAATGAATAGTTTAGATTTAAAAGAGTATTTAGCGCAAAAAGGTAAATACGTAGAAGAAAATTTAAATAACATACTTGTTTCTAAAGAGATCTATCCTAAAGAGATTCATGAAGCTATGAATTATAGCGTAATGGCAGGAGGAAAAAGATTAAGACCTATTTTATGCCTAGCTGCTGCAGATGCTGTGGGTGGAAATTCAGAGGAATTAATTGATGTTGCTTGTGCTTTAGAAATAATTCATACTTATTCTTTAATACATGATGATTTACCTTGTATGGATAATGATGATTTAAGAAGAGGAAAACCAACTAATCATATTGTTTTTGGTGAGGCCATAGCTTTATTAGCTGGAGATGGACTTTTAACCTATGCTTTTGAAGTTTTAAGTAAAGCGGGACTTAAATCTAATAATGCTGAAAATTATTTAAGGGTTATTCATGAAATTTCTGGGGCAGTAGGAACTATGGGAATGATAGGTGGGCAGGTTGTAGATATTCAATCTGAAAATATGGAGATAGATTTAAAAACACTAGAATATATACATAAATGTAAAACTGCTGCATTAATTAAAACTTCAGTGAGGGCAGGAGCCATCCTAGGAGGAGGAACAAAAGAGCAAATTGATGCTTTAACAACTTATGCCGAAAACTTAGGTCTTGCTTTTCAAATAACTGATGATTTATTAGATGTTTTTGGTGATGAAACAATAGTAGGCAAAAATATAGGAAGTGATGATAAAAATAATAAAGCAACATTTCCTAAATTACTTGGGATAGATAAAACTAAGGAAATTGCACAAGCTACAGTAGAGCAGGCGATTGATGCTTTAAAAATGTTTGACACTAATTCAGCTCCTTTAAAAGAGCTAGCTAAATACTTATTAGTTAGGAAAAATTAAACAAGGGAGAAATATAGTGAGTATACTAGAAGGAATATTTAGTAATAATGTATTAAAGGTCATTTTAATAGCCTGGGCTCTTGCTCAAGTCTTAAAAGTTATAATAATTTTATTTACTAAAAAAAGATTAAACCTTAATCTTTTAATTAGTTCGGGGGGAATGCCTAGTTCTCATTCCGCTTTTTCAACATCTTTAGCTGTAAGTGTAGGTAAACTTATGGGCTTTGAATCTCCTGAATTTGCTATTTGCTTTGCTTTTGCAATGGTTGTCATGTATGATGCTGCAGGAGTACGTAGAGCAGCAGGAAAACAAGCAAAAATATTAAATAGTATAATAGAAGATTTTTATTACGATTCTCATTTTAATAAAGATAGATTAAAAGAGTTATTAGGACATACTCCTATTGAAGTTTTTGCAGGTGCATTGCTAGGAATTTTAGTTGCATATTTATTTTGATTTTTAATAGTTTGAAATTAAAATTAACTTTTGTTAAAATAATCTGGATATAGTGAACGAGCATTTTATATCCAAAAACTAATGGAGTAGGTGACGAACTTGTCTTTATTAGATAAGATAGATCTGCCAAAGGATCTTAAAAAATTGACTGATACTGAAATTATAGAGTTGGCACAAGAAATTAGAGAGTATATTGTTGATGTTGTATCTACTACAGGAGGTCATTTGGCCCCGAATTTAGGTGTGGTCGAACTAACTTTAGCTTTACATACTGTCTTTTCTACTCCTAAAGATAAAATCGTGTGGGATGTAGGTCACCAAGCCTATGTGCATAAAATTTTAACTGGTCGTTTAAAAGAGTTTAAATCTTTACGTGAATATAATGGGTTATCTGGCTTTCCAAAACGTAGTGAAAGTGAACATGACTTTTTTGATACTGGGCATAGTAGTAATTCTATCTCTGTTGCTTTAGGCCTTGCAAAAGCAAGAGATTTAAAAAAAGAAAATAGTAATATTATCTCTGTCATAGGTGATGGTGCAATGACCGGGGGTATGGCCTTTGAAGCTTTAAATAATGCAGGAGCATTAGAAAAGAAAATGATAGTTATTTTAAATGATAACAAAATGTCAATTTCTAATAATGTTGGTGCTATGTCTGCTTATTTAAATAGAGTAAGATTAGATCCCCTTTATACAAAACGTAAAGAAGATATTGAATATATGCTGAAAAAATTCCCTGCTATTGGGAACAAAATGATTAAAGTAGCAGATAGAATAAAAGATAGCTTTAGATATTTATTAGTACCGGGTATGCTTTTTGAAGAACTGGGTTTTAAATATTTTGGTCCAGTAGATGGGCACGATTATAATGCATTAAAAACAGCACTTAATAATGCAGCCCTCATAAATAAGCCTGTTTTAGTTCATGTTATTACAGAAAAGGGAAGAGGTTATTTACCTGCACAGATGAATCCTGATAAGTTTCATGGTACAGGTTCTTTTGATGTCAAAACGGGTAAAACTAGAGGATCTTCTACCACACCATCTTATACTAAAATTTTTGGCGATACATTAGTTCAAATAGCAAAAAAAGACTTTAAGATAGTAGCTGTTACTGCTGCTATGGCTGATGGCACAGGAACGAGTAATTTTGCAAAAGAATTCCCAACACGTTTTTTTGACGTAGGGATAGCTGAACAACATGCAGTGACGATGTCGTCTGCCTTAGCATTAGAAGGGTTTAAACCCGTAGTAGCTATCTATGATACCTTTTTACAAAGGGCGTATGATCAAATAATACACGATGTTTGTATGCAAAATTCACATGTAATCTTTGCAATTGATAGAGCAGGTCTTGTAGGTCAAGATGGACCTACGCATCATGGTGTTTTTGATTTTGCTTTTTTAAGACATATTCCAAATATGGTAATTATGGCTCCTAAAGATGAAAATGAATTAAGGCATATGCTTTTTACAGCAACTTCTCATAATGGACCTATTGCAATTAGATATCCTAGAGGTAACGGTTTAGGTGTTCCTTTAGACGCAGAATTAAAAAATTTACCAATAGGAAAATCAGAAATAATTGAAGAAGGTACTGATTTAACTTTATTAGCTATCGGAAGTATGGTTTCCGTAGCCCTTGAAGTTGCCCATAAATTAAAAGATAAATGTGGTTTAAAATGCACTGTAATTAATGCTAGATTTGTAAAACCTCTTGATGAAGAAACTATCATAAATGCGTGTAAACATACTAAAGGCTTAGTTACCTTAGAAGAACATTCCCTGCAGGGAGGTTTTGGTAGCGCTGTATTAGAGCTTCTTTCAGATAATCAAATACATATAAATACTTTAAGAATAGGGTTAGAGGATAAATTTACTCCACATGGAGCTGTAAAAGTATTAAAAGAAGAATATGGATTACAAGCTGATTCAATAGTCGAAAAGGTTATAAATAAATTTAAAGAAAAAAACAGTATTTTAAATAAGTTTGCAATTAATTTTTCTGGGAGAAAATAAGATGGAAAAACTTAGATTAGATGTAGCTATTGTTAATAGAGGTCTTGCTAAAAGTAGGGAAAAAGCCAAGGCCTTAATAATGGCTGGAAAAGTATTAGTAAACGAACAAAAGATAGATAAGTCAGGGACAAATATAAAAAGTGATGCAGTTATTCGTATTTTAGGTACTGATAATCCTTTTGTTAGTAGAGGTGGACTTAAGCTAAAAAAGGCTATGGAATCCTTCTCTCTTGATTTAGAGGGTGTAGTAATGGCAGATATTGGTGCCTCAACTGGTGGTTTTACGGATTGCTCATTACAAAAGGGTGCAATAAAGGTCTATGCAGTAGATGTAGGTTATGGACAATTAGATTGGAAACTTCGTACTGATCCTAGAGTTATTAATATGGAAAGAACAAATGCTAGATACTTAACTCCTGAAATTTTAGGAGAAAAGGTGGATTTTGTTTCTATAGATGTATCTTTTATTTCTTTAGACAAAATATTACCAGCAGTAAACGAAATTTTAAAAGATACTGGTGAGGTAATTGCATTAATTAAACCTCAGTTTGAAGCAGGGAAAGATAGGATAGGAAAAAAAGGGGTAGTAAGGGATCCTGAAATACATATAGATGTAATTAAAAATATTTTTGAATTAGCAAAAGAACTGAATTTTGGAATAAAAGGATTAACTTATTCGCCAGTTAAAGGTCCTGAGGGTAATATTGAGTATCTTTTATGGCTAAATAAAAAAGATGAACTTGCAGAAATAGTTATAGAAGATGTGGTAAAAGAGGCTCACAAAAATTTAAAAACAAATTAATTATACTTCCTATGATAAAATACTTGGATAGAGGTGAATAAATTGTATGATACGATTAATTTTATCCTGGGTATAATATTTAGGAAGTATTTTATTTTATCATTATAGATTAGGAGAAATATATGATCAAAATCAAACATGTTGGGTTGATTATTAATTACTATAAAAAGCAACCCATAGCTTTAGCTAATGAAATTATAGAGTGGTTTGAACAAAGGGATATCAAAGTATATATACCAAGTGAAGAATCAACACAATTAGATATACCTATAAACATATCTGATAGCGAGATATGTTCGAAAGTTGATTGTATTTTAGTATTAGGTGGAGATGGCACCTTATTAAGAGCAGCTAGATTTTCAGCAGGGTATAATATCCCTATTCTAGGGATTAACTTAGGTAGATTAGGTTTTCTGACAGAAATAGAAGTTAATGAAATATATGACTACTTAGAAAAACTAACTAAAGGTTTATACTCCCTTGAAAAAAGATCAATGTTATTAGCCTCTGTAAAAAGAAATGATGAAATCATTCATGAAAGTTTTGCATTAAATGATATTGTAATTAATAAAGGTTGTTTTGCACGCCTAATAACACTAAGTGTTTTTTTAGAAGAAGAATTTATCGCTGAATATTCAGGTGATGGAACTATTATATCTTCTCCAACAGGCTCAACTGCTTACTCTTTATCTGCAGGAGGTCCACTTGTATATCCTAAATTAGATGTTAATATAATTACTCCTATTTGTCCGCATTCCCTCTATGCTAGACCAATTGTAATACCACCAAATGATGTTATCAGGGTCGTAGTTAGGGCAGTAATGGCAGATGCTAAGTTAAATGCAGATGGACAAAGTACCTTTCAGTTATTAAATGATGATGAAGTATTAATAACAAAAGCAAAGTACTATACAAATTTAATTAAATTTAAAGAAAGAAGTTTTTTTGGAATTGTGCGAGAAAAACTTAAAATAATAGATGGTGGAAATAACTATGAGTAGTATGAAATCTAGGCGCCAAAAAAAGGTATTAGATATAATCAAAGATAAAATTATTAGCACGCAGGAAGAACTAGCAGAATCACTAAGAGAAGAAGGATTAAATGTTACCCAAGCAACTGTATCAAGAGATATCAAGGAACTTGGTTTAATTAAAGTAGCAATCGGAAATGATATGTATAAATATGCTTTTCCAATTGAACAAATTTCTGTGTCGGAAAAAAGGTTAAAATTCATGTTTCAAGAATTTGTCTCTAGTATAGATTTTAGCGAAAACATGATAGTAATCAGAACCCCACCGGGTAATGCACAAACTGTTGCATCCCTAATTGATGGTACAAATATGGAAGAAATAATTGGAACTATAGCGGGAGATGATACTATTTTGCTAATTATTAAACCTAAGGAATCAGTTGCTGAAATTATTGATTACTTCAATAATTTATTAGTTAATTGATGATACAGGAGGTAAGTTATGCTTTTAGAATTAAGTATAAGAAATTTTGCCTTAATTGATCAATTAGACTTAAGATTTGATGAGCACCTTAATGTTTTAACAGGAGAAACTGGAGCAGGTAAATCAATTATTATTGATGCAGTTTCTCTTTTACTTGGGGCAAGAGCACAAAGCCATTTTATTCGAGTAAATCAAGAAAAAGCAATGGTTGAAGGGTCTTTTTATGTTCCAGTAGGACACCCAGTTGAAAATGTGTTAAATGAATTAGGTCATGAAGTAGATGAAGAAAGACTTGTGATCCTAGCTAGAGAAATTCACTTAAATGGAAAAAATGTTAGCCGCTTAAATAATAGGGTTATAAATTTGACTACTTTAAAAAAAGTCGGACCTGAATTAATAAATATATACGGACAGCATGATTTTCAAACTCTTTCAGAAGAAAAAATGCATTTGCATTTAATAGACTTACTCGGTGATAAGAGTTTTAAAAAAGATCTTGATAATCTGCAGGATTTATATAAAAATTGGCAAGAAGATGTAAAAAAAATCCTTAAATTAAAAGAAAAGATTAATGACAAAAATCAAAGAGTAGATTTTTTGAAATTTCAAGCCCAAGAAATTGGTGCCTTGAATTTAACGGAAAATGAAGACATAGAAATCGAAAATGAACTTAATTTATTAAAAAATCATGAAAAAATCGTTTCAGTAGCAGATAATAGTTTTAATCTCTTATATGGCCAAAACTCAGCATATGATCAAATAAGTAAAGCAATTGATGCTGTTTCAAGCTTAAAAGATATTGACCAAGAATTTGAAAATATTTTGAGCGATTTAAAAAATGCACAAATTAGTGTTGAAGAAAGTGCCAGAGTTTTAAAAGGCTATTCTGACAACTTTGATTATGACTTAAATCGCAAAAATTTCCTCGAAGAAAGATATTTTGAAATTAATAAATTAAAAAAGAAATATGGGAATACTATAAATGAAATTTTAGAATATTTAAATACAGCTAAACAAGAAATTGACGAAATTGAAAATAGTGAATTTTTTATAAAGGAACTAGAAGATAAAGAAAAAAATCATATTCTATCTACTTAGCTCTTGCTGAAAGGATTTCAGAAAACAGAAAAACAATAGCTGCAAATTTAGAAAAGAATTTAACCTATAAATTAAAAGATTTAGCAATGGAAAATACAAAATTTAAAGTATCATTTGAAAAAAAGAAGGAAATGCAAAAGGTATAGATAATCTAGAATTTTTAATTTCACCAAATCCTGGGCAACCCTTAAAGTCTGTCTCTAAAATTGCCTCAGGTGGCGAAATGTCACGAATAATGCTAGCTCTAAAAGTCATCTTAGCAAAAGTTGATTCTATTAATACTTTAATTTTTGATGAAATAGATGCTGGAATAGGCGGAAATATACTGGTCAAGGTTGCCGATACCTTATCTTCCTTAGCTACTGATTGTCAGGTAATATGTGTAACTCACTCACCACAAATTGCAAGTTGTGCCCATAAACATTGGTTAATCAGCAAAAAAATTATAGAAAATAAAACTATAACGGATATTAATGAACTTGCTGAAAATGAAAGAATAGACGAGTTAGCTCGCATGCTAGGTGGTAGTGATCAAGTCACTAAAAGTCATGCTTTAGAATTACGAAAAAAAGTAATTAGTAAATAATCTTGTTAAAACATATAGTTAAAAATTAATTATTCAGTAAATTGTAGAAATTATTAAATTATTAAATACATAAAAACGTGATAAAAGGTTACCCTAAACGTAAAGGAAAAGCACGGGGGGCAAAAGGATGTGAAATATAGTGCCCCCAAAAAACAAAAGACCTTTACTTTTATGTTTTGCCTATTTGTTGATAGCATCTATGTTTGCACTACCCATTAATGGTTATTTATCTATTCCAAAAGAACAAATAATAGCAGTTGGAGATAATCCCTCCGTAAGCACTTTATTTCCAAAAAAATTACAGGATAACTTTAGTTTGAAAATTAAAAATAATCAAAACAACCTTAATAATAAGGCAGTCTTGTCTTCAAATCAAAAAAACTCCATTGCAAATGTACCAGGTAAATTTGATATGAGTCTAATGTTATTTGGATTAATTCCCATAAAAAATATTAGCGTCAGTGTTGTGCCTGATATGAAATTATACCCAGGAGGTCAGGCAGTTGGAGTTTTATTAAGAACTAAAGGAGTTCTTACAGTTGGATTTTCTCCTGTAATTGATAAAAATAATAAATCTAGATCGCCAGCTGAAGATGCAGGAATCGATATTGGAGATAGCATTGTCGCTGTAAATGAAAAAACAATAACAACAGATGAAGAATTAGCAAAGCTAATAAATGATTTTGGAACAAACAATGAAAAAATAGTTTTAACCATAAAAAAAGAAAATATCTATGTAAAGAAAACAATTAAGCCGATAAAATGTTATCAAACGAACACTTATCGTATAGGCTTATTAGTAAAAGATAATGCTGGTGGAGTAGGTACTTTGACCTTTTATGATCCTAATACTAAAAAATATGGAGCATTAGGTCATATGATTTCAGATGTAGATACTAACAAACAAATAGTCATCAAACAAGGAAAGTTAATAAAAGCACACATTGAAGGCATTCGTGCTGGCAAAAGAGGTTACCCAGGGGAAAAAGTTGGAACTTTTATAAAAAATTCAGATTTAGGAAATATAGAAGTAAATAGTTACTGTGGAATTTTTGGTGAAATGGACAAAAATCTTGCTACAAATATAAGTGAGCCTTTACCAGTTGGCTTTTCACATCAAATTGAGACAGGACCAGCTGAAATTTATACAGTACTTTCAGGTGAAAAAGTAGAAAAATTTTCAATTAACGTTGATAAGGTTATGTTAGGAAAAAATGATGGCAAAGAAATGGTTATTAGAATAACTGATCCTAAATTACTTGGGATTACAGGTGGAATTATTCAAGGAATGAGTGGTTCACCGATAGTGCAAAATGGTAAAATAATAGGAGCCGTAACCCATGTTTTTATAAATGATCCTACTAGAGGATATGGAGTTTTTATTGAAGACATGTTAATGGAAGCAGGTATCTTAGATAAAAATGAGGAAACTAAACTTGGGGCTTAATTGCCTCAAGTTTTTCTTTTTCTCAAAAATATTAAAAACTAAAAAGAATTTTGACGAATAAACAAGGTGTGGCAAGAAAAAGTTCGAAACTTTATCTTTATAAGCTTCCAAAAGATTGAAGGAGATTTATTGGTCTTTGTCGAAAATAGTTCAGCAGGATAAAGTTAATAGGAGGCGTTTTAATTTTGGAATTAACTAAATTACTTATTGCAGATGACAACAAAGATTTTTGTGAAATATTAAGCGATTTTTTTTCGGAGGATCAAAACATAGAGATTGTTGGAATCGCAAATAATGGCGTTGAGGCAATAGATAAAATAAAGGAACTAAATCCAGATGTAGTAGTTTTAGATATAATTATGCCCCATTTAGATGGAATTGGCGTTTTAGAAAAATTAGCTTTAGAATCAAAAAGACCAAATATAATTATGTTAACAGCTTTTGGTCAAGAAGCTATGACCCAAAGAGCTGTTGAATTAGGTGCGAATTATTATTTACTTAAACCTTTTGATTTAGATGTATTAGGAAATAGAATTAAAGAGCTAGGAAAAGGTTATAAAAAAGTAAAACTACAAAGACCAGCAGAAAGTACTGGAGAAAAAGAGCAAAAGGGCATCAAAAACCTAGATATTGAGGTTACTAATATCATTCATCAAATGGGTGTACCTGCCCACATTAAAGGTTATCAATACTTAAGAGATGCAATTATGTATGTTGTTGATGATTTAAACCTTTTAGGTGCTATCACAAAAGAGTTATATCCGATGATTGCTAATAAGTATGAAACCACTCCAAGTAGAGTTGAAAGGGCTATTCGTCATGCCATCGAACTTGCCTGGGATAGAGGCAATGTAGAGCTTATGAACAGATTCTTTGGCTATACTATTAATTTAGACAGAGGTAAGCCTACTAACTCAGAGTTTATCGCAATGCTTGCTGATAAGCTAAGACTTGAATATTTGGTAAGTTAAAAAAAATTCACCTCGTTGATTATAATCAATTAGGTGAATTTTTCACCTATTATAAATACTTGAAATAATAGTTAAATTAGGATAAAATCAAATCAAAAAACAATTTATCTGTTGGGCAAATGATTCATGACTGTGTTTGGACGCCGATGTCATGTTGATGCAGTGGCGTAACCGACTAACAATGATCTATTTATTGTTGGTCTTTATTTGTGTTAAGGTACTATTTCCAAGGGAGGCACTATGGAAAAGAGGAAAAGGCTAGGAGATTTACTAGTATCTGCAGGATTAATCTTACCCGAACAACTTCAGGATGCCATTAAGCTACAAAAAAATACAGGCAAAAAACTTGGAGAAATTTTAGTTGATGAAAACATTATAGATGAAAAAGATATAATAAAAACCTTAGAAGTACAGCTAGGAATACCCTATATTAATTTAGAAAGGTATTACATAAATCCAGAAGTACCTAGATTAATAAATGAAAACTTAGCAAGAAGATATCTGCTCGTACCTGTTAAAAAAAGTAATAATAAATTAACGGTCGTTATGGCTGATCCCTTAAATATATTTGCCATAGACGATGTAAGTATCGCTACTGGTTTAGAGGTTATTATTGCTATTTCATCTAAACAAGAAATCTTAAATGCTATAGATTATTATTATGGAACGGAAAGTGCGGAAAAAGCAGTTGCAGATTTTAAAAATCAGTATGATATTGATAACTTAACTGATATAAATGATGAAGTTTTAAGCGAAATAAATAATGCCCCTGTTGTTAGATTAGTTAATTCTATTATTAAACAGGCCATTAAAACTAAAGCAAGTGATATACATATAGAGCCTTATGAGAAAAATGTCAGAGTTCGTTTTCGGATAGACGGACAATTACAAGAAATAATGGCGCCGGAAAAATCCACCCATTCTCCAATAATTACGAGAATTAAAATAATGGGAAAAATGAATATTGCAGAAAAAAGAGTACCTCAAGATGGCCGTCTAGAAACTAATGTAGACGGAAGGGACATAGATTTGCGTATTTCAACCTTGCCTACCTCATATGGTGAAAAGGTTGTAATGAGGCTATTAGATAGAAGTACTTTTTTAATGTCTAAAAGTAAGATAGGTTTCTCTGATCAAAACTTAGAAATTTTCAATCGTATCATACAAAAGCCTAGTGGAATTATTTTAGTAACTGGCCCCACAGGTAGCGGAAAAACTACAACTTTATATTCAATTTTAAGAGAATTAAATAGCGAACAAAAAAACATAGTTACCGTAGAAGATCCAATTGAATATAATTTAGAGGGTATAAATCAAGTACAAGTAAATCTTAAAGCAAATTTAACCTTTGCAAATGTCTTAAGATCAATATTAAGGCAAGACCCGGATATCATTATGATTGGGGAAATAAGAGACGAAAAAACAGCTCAGATTGCAATTAGAGCCGCTATTACAGGTCATCTTGTATTAAGTACTATGCATACCAATGATTCACCCTCAACCGTTGTACGTTTAGTAGATATGGGAATAAGACCCTATTTAGTTTCATCTTCTGTTTTTGGTGTTATCTCTCAAAGGTTAGTACGTAAAATATGTCCAGAATGTAAAAAATCTTATTTTCCAGATGAAATTGAGAGAAAATTACTAAGTATAGATGAAAAAACGCCTTTATATAAAGGAGAAGGTTGTAGTTACTGTAATTATACAGGATATAAAGGGCGCACAGCAGTTCATGAAATAATGGCTGTTAATAAAGAAATAAGACTCGAAATTGATCAAAATAAAAGTATAGACCTTTTAAAACAAACTGCTATAGAGCAGGGCATGATTCCTCTTAAAGAAAATTGTATTCAATTAGTTTTAGAAGGTATAACTACAGTCGAAGAATTAATCAACGTATCTTATAACTTGGATTAGGAGAAAAATTATGCTTATACTGGACTTATTAAGACAAAGTGTTGAAAAAAAATGCGTCTGATCTGCATATAACTGTGGGTATTCCACCAATTTTAAGGGTTAGTGGTAGTCTTCATAAAATAAATGATAGACCTTTATCTCCCCAAGATACAGATAATTTTGTGCAAGAATTACTTAATGAAAATCAACTTTTAACATTAAGAGAAAATGGAGAACTAGATTTATCCTTTTCAGCTGCAGGACTTGGAAGGTTTAGGATAAATATTTATAGGCAAAGAGGTAGTTATAGTTTAGCTATCAGAACCGTTGCCTTAAATATTCCTTCAATTGATGATTTAGGGTTTCCACCGATATTAAAAGAACTTGCTATGAAACAAAGAGGACTTATTTTAGTTACAGGACCAACGGGAAGTGGGAAATCAACAACGCTAGCTTCTATGATTGATTATATTAATACAAAAAGAAGCTGTCATATCCTTACCTTAGAAGATCCAATTGAATATCTTCATAAACATAATAAAAGTATAGTTAATCAAAGAGAAATTGGTAATGATTCAAAGAGTTTTTCTAATGCCTTGCGTTCTGCTTTAAGACAAGATCCTGATGTCATTTTAGTTGGTGAGATGCGTGATTTAGAAACAATTAGTATTGCTATTACTGCAGCTGAGACAGGTCACTTAGTACTTTCTACTTTACATACTGTAGGTGCAGCAAAAACAATTGATAGAATCATAGATATATTTCCTTCTAATCAGCAACAACAAATTAAAGTTCAGCTTTCAAGTGTTTTAGAAGGCATTATTTCTCAGCAACTATTAGAAAAGGTTGGAGTACAAGAAAGAGTAGCAGCCTTAGAAATCATGGTTGCAAACTCGGCCATTAGAAATCAAATACGTGAAGGAAAAACACATCAATTACAAACAAATATTCAAACTGGGAGAAAGTTTGGCATGAACACCATGGATAATGCAATTTTAGAACTTTATAATCAAGGATTAGTAGATCGTAAAACTGCCCTTACTTTCGCCGTAGATCGAGACAGTTTAAACAAATTAATGGGAATATAATGAATTTACATATTAATTAAGGGGTTGAATCGATGCCCACTTTTAAATATAAGGCTATAAATAAAAATGGTGAAAAAATACAAGATAATTATACCGCAAAGACAAAAGTCGAAGTTTTAACGATGCTTAGGCAAAACAATTATCAACCTATTAGTATTGAAGAAATTATCGAAGGACAACATACATTATCTTTAAACTTTATGAATAAAGTAAAGACAAAAGATATCTCTATTTTTTGTCGCCAATTTTATACTATGCTAAATGCAGGGATAACAGTTTTGAATTGTTTAGACACATTAAAAACGCAAACTGAAAACAAGAAATTACGTAGTGTAATTAACCAAATATATGAAGATGTTCAAAAGGGATTAACATTTTCAGAATCTATCCGTAAATATAATGATACATTTCCAGATTTATTAATTAACATGGTTGAAGCAGGAGAAGTTAGTGGAACCTTGGATATTATCATGGAACGTATGGCAGTACACTTTGAAAAAGAAAATAAAATTAATAATAAAGTAAAGGGTGCGATGATGTATCCCCTAATTCTAAGTATTGTCTCTATTTTAGTAGTAGTTTTTTTATTAATTTTTATTATGCCTACTTTTGTGGGTATGTTTGAAGGAAGTGGAGTAGAGCTCCCGCTTCCTACGAGAATATTACTTTCAATTAGTGAAACTATTCAAACTTATTGGTATATCCTTGTAGCTTTCTTGATTGCACTAGTTTTCTTAGTGAAAAGATATATTACTACGGATAAAGGACATTTTTTCGTTGACCACCTTAAGTTTAAAATTCCTGTTTTAAAAGACTTAACCCAAAAAGTAGTTACTTCTAGGTTTACGAGAACCTTATCGACTTTATTAACAAGTGGTATACCCTTAATTCAAGCTTTAGAAATAGTAGCCAAGATTGTGGGTAATGTTGTCGCAGAAAAAGGAATTTTAAATGCAAAAGAAGAGGTACGCAAAGGAGTAGATTTAGCTACTCCGATTAAACAAATAGGGATTTTCCCTCCGATGTTAGACAACATGATTCATATTGGTGAGGAATCAGGAGCTTTAGACGACGTCCTTGAAAAAACGGCTAATTTTTATGATGATGAAGTTGAAACATCCTTGCAAAAAATGACCACTTTATTAGAACCTTTAATGATTATCCTGATGGCTTTAGTCATTGGTGCAATTGTTATAGCCATGGTTTTACCAATGTTCAAAATGATGGAAACTGTAAACACCTAATATCCAGCACCAGAAACTAAAAAACTATGACAAAGGGGGAGTAAATTACCACTAAAAGCGAAGCTAGGTTAGTAAATAAATATAATTATTTTAAAGGGGGAAACAACATGATGAATAAGCAACTTACAAAAAAAATTAAGAACAAAAAAGGTTTTACCTTAGTAGAATTAATTGTCGTAATTGCGGTCCTAGGTATTATCGCAGCTATAGCCGTACCGAACTACTTGGGGATTCAGAAAGAAGCAAGAATTAAATCGGACTCTTCGACCGCAGCTTCAATTGTCAAGGCAGCAAGATTACAGCATTCGGTAGATGAAAAAGTAGTAACTGGTTTAAAAGATGCTACCACTCCTGGTACTAATCCATTAAAAGTAGAATATTTTGACGGAACTAAAACACCGCAATCAGGTGGAACATTTGAATTATCATATAACTCCGATGGAAAGTACGAAGTTAAATGGACTTCAGATGCAACCAAAGGTGATGGTAAAACCTATACCTATATCGAAGGAGCAGATAAAGCAACTACCCCTCCTCCTTCAAATGGTTGATAATTACTACCCTAAACCTAATACCTAACCACCCTGAAAGGAGAAGCTATGATTTACTTTGTGTTTTTTATTGGACTATTAATTGGCTCATTTTTAAATGTATGTATTTATCGTCTTCCACATCATGAATCCATAGCTTTTCCGCCTTCTCATTGCACGCGGTGTGAGACTAATTTACGGCCAGGGGATTTAGTGCCCGTACTTAGTTATTTATTGGCTAGGGGTAAATGTCGGTATTGTGGAGAAAAGATTTCTCTACAATATCCTGTGATTGAACTACTTAATGCCATACTTTATATTTTATTTTTCCTAAAGTATGGCTTTACAATTATTTTCTTAAAATATGCAATTTTAGCAAGTTTGCTGTTAGTTATTGCAGTTATTGATTACCACTTGCAAATTATACCTGATGAATGTAACCTTTTTGGTCTCATTGTATCAGGTGCTTTTATTATATTTTATAATTTTTCGTATACTTCCCTAATTGATGCAATATTTGGTCTTTTATTAGGTGGAGGGATATTTTTAGTAATAGCTCTTGTTTCCAAAGGTGGTATGGGGGGCGGAGATATTAAGTTAATGGGAGTTTTAGGACTAGCCTTAGGGGTTAAAGATATTCTTTTAATTACATTTTTATCTTTTATTATTGGGGCAGTTTTTTCCCTTTTCTTGCTAGGTTTTAAACTTAAAAAGCGTAAAGATCCAATTGCATTTGGTCCTTTTATTAGTGTTGCAGCTCTTATTACAATGCTGTATGGCACAAATATTATAAAATGGTATCTACACTTGATTTTAGGGTAAATAGTGAGGTGAAAAGTTTGTTTGCTAAAAAAACAATTTCCATAGAAATAGGAACAGCTACCACAAAAGTCGTAATTGGAAAATCTAGAAAAAATAATATAAACATAGAACAAGTTTGGAAAATTCCTACTCCAGTAGATACTTTTGATGATGGCGAAATAGTTAATCTTAATGTAATGATTGAAACCTTAGATAAATTTTTGGATGAAAATAAAATTAAGTTAAAAGAAGTAGTTTTTACCCTGCAAAGCACAAAAGCGATAACCAGGGAAATTATTATTCCCTATGTTAAGAAAGAAGAAGACTTAACCCAGATGGTTCAGCTAGAAATAGAACAGTATTTACCCATTAGATTAGAAGATTACATAATTGAGTATAGAATATTAGAAGAACTAATTACTGAAGAATCCAAAAACTTAGTGATTTTAATTGTAGCCTTACCTAAAAATATAGTAGAAGGGTATTTGAATTTAACAGAGGTTTTAAAATTAAAGCCTATTTCATTAGATATTAATGCTACTGCAGTCACTAAATTTTCACCCGAAGAACTTGTCAAAAACAATGAAAATACTGACCTAGATAAAACCGTAGCTCTTTTAGATTGTGGATATGAATATCTTAATCTTACCATCATTGAAAACGGAATTATGCGATTTACCAGATTGTTAAATTATGGCGGAAAAGATATTGATATGAGTTTAGCTAATGTTTTTAACCTTTCTTTACAAGAAGCAGAAGAAAGAAAGCTTGAATATGCAGATTTAACAGACACTGTTTTTGTAAATGATTCTCAAAATATGGTCAACGAGAATATAAAGACAAGTATTGATACCTGGATTCAAGAAATTCAAAAAGTATTTCGCTTTTATTCAAGTCGTAAAGTAGGTAACAAAATAGATGAAATTTATTTATATGGAGGTAGTTCAAATATTCCAGGTATGCCTGAGTACCTAGATAAAATGATGAATATACCTACATTTAAAATTAATAAAGTACATAATGTTAATTTAGATAATTTACCTGGAGAAATAGTTGTAGGGGATTACTTAAATGCCATAGCATCCCTGAAAGGAAGGTAAGCATAAAATATGCGTGATATTAACTTTTTTTCGTATTATATAGATAGAAAAGGATCTTCAAAGAAAAAACTATATATTTTAATAAGTACGCTAGCAATATTTATTTTATTTACAGGTATAACAACAACTCAAATTTTAAAAGCAAATCACCTAGAAAAAAAAATTAATCTTGTTCAAGCTGAATTAAGTAATCCAGAAATGCTAAAAAAGGCCAAAGAAATTGAAAAGAAAAAAGAAAAAGTAGACCTATTACGAAAGCACTATAATATAGTGAAAAAAATTAATCAACAAATAGTTGAAGTGGACAAATTTCATAGTCATCAGTTAGAAGTAATAGCAGATTCTTTGCCCCAACAATCATTTATAAAGGATATTTCTGTAGATAACGAGACAATTAAAATTCAAGGCATAGCTACTAATAATATTGCAGTAGCTGAGTTAGAACATAATTTGAAGAAAACACTCTTATTTGATGATGTTCATGTTGACATTATTAATGATGAAAGTGCAAGTGAAGAAATGACGAGTGCAGGAAATAAGCAGTTTAACCTTATATGTACTTTTTTTAAGGATGTGAATAATGGTGAAACTAACTAATCGTGAAAAAAATCTCTTAATTTTTTTAGCCGTAATTATAATATGTACTGCTTATTACCAATTTATCTTTGTACCTTTATATACTAAAGTAACCGACAAAAGTGAAGAATTAGAATTATTAGAAGAAAAATTAAATATATATCAAGAATTAATCGCTTCTAAAAAACTTGTAGATAAAGAATATAAAGTTGCTAATTTAAAAGATCAAAAGGCTAGTGAGAAATTCCTACCTTTTATCAGACAAGAAAGGTTAATCTTAGATATAGATCAAATGATTAAAGAAACTAATATACAAGTATCAAGCATAGATTTTTCTAAGATAGAAACAAAAAATATCAGAGAAAAAACAGATTCAAAGCCTGAAGAAAAAAAATCCAACTTACTTAAAGATATGAATGACTCCTATTTTCAGAGAAAAGATATTAAAAACAAAGAGGAACCTAAAAACGAGGAAAATAAAGAAGTCGTTCCTGTAGAACAAATTAAACTTTCCCTCAGTTTCACGGGAACATATAATCAAATCCTGGATTTTATTAAGAAACTTGAGGGTTTTGATAAAAAGATTCTCCTAGAAAGCCTAAAAATAGGTCAATCGGATGTTTTTACAGAAAATCTTTCTGCTAATATTGCGATAAATTTTTACGCAATACCTAAATTACAAATTGAAGAAGAATATTACAAATGGGAAATAAATAATACATATGGAAAAGATAATCCTTTTAAAGCAATAGCAGGATATTCTAAACCACAAGCAGAGGTAACAAATGGTACAATTAAAGCCCTTGCCAGCGATTTTATTATAAATGTTAATCCAATAACCTCTGATTTGCCTTCAGTAGTCATGAGTAAATCAAAAGATGCAAGCATGCAAACTTATGTTTTTGCTGATAATCCTGATTATGAAAATGTAACTTTTCAAGTTTTTCAAAAAGACAATAAGTATTTTTATAAATATAAAACACGCTTAGACAGTTATCCCAAAGACTTTGATTCTAGTCAAGTAGAATTTAAGCCAGTAAATGGCGAAGTAGTTCTACGTATCTATACGCAAAACAGGGTAAATGAAAAAGATAATAACGGTATTAATTTATCCCTTAGCAATAAGTCTGATTTAAATTTAAGAGTAATAGTTAATGGGGATGATACACAAAAGCCAAGAATCAAGATCCAGCACAAAGAAGGAAATGTTAGCTTAGAAAAATAGGCTGGAGGAATTGATATGTTTAAAGACATCAAAAATTCACAAGGTATAACCTTAATCGAAATTATTTTAAGCTTAGCAATTTTAGGAATAATTATTTATCCTATTTCAACTTTATTCATAACTAGCATTAATAGTAATATCGCTGCCAGAGATTATTTGACTGCTACTCAATTAGCTCAAAAATATATGGAAAAGGTAGTAGCTGATCCTACTTATTATATGAATATGACAGAAAAAAAGACGACAGAAATAGAAGGAGATCTACAGGTTATAGTCTATGAGCCGACGGAAGTTAGTAAGGGATATGATTTCCATGATTCTGGTATTAGTGCAACTAAAACAATTAATGCATCTAATATAAGCGATGGATACAAGATTGTGTTTGATAATTCTAATATAGAAAGTACTAAAATAATTTGTGATGCTAATACAATAAAAACAATAAGTATAGCTAATGATTCGGATCAATTAGCAAAAATTTACATGATTTACCCTAAAGGCAATACAAATAGAGTTTTTATTAATATACTAAAAGGTAAAGTAGCTATATTTGAAAATCTAGAAGAGTTAGATTCAATAAATGAGAATAAAAATACTGTCTATAAACTTAAAGTTCAAGTGAAAAAAGATGATACGATGTTAACAGAACTTGTAAGACTAAAAACTATAGATTAGGGGGCCCTGGATGCTTAAAAAAATATTTAAATCAAATACAGGCTCTACCCTTGTCCTTGTTTTATTTTTCTTATCTATTTTAAGTATGTTAGGTATTACCATTTTATCAGTGAGTACAGTAAATTTAAAAATGAAAGTCGTTGATAAAAATGCTAAAAACTCCTTATATCTAGCAGAGTCAGGACTGCAAGAAGCATATGCTGAAATAGGAAAAGTTATCGAAAAAGGAATTGACGTTGGAAATGAAAAAGTAGATGAAAAATTAAACGAATTCATCGAAGAAGAAAAGAAAAAAGAGGAAGAAAGTAGAGAAAAAGCTGCTTTAGATCCAGAAAATAAAATCGAGATATATGAAAGTCCTTACCTTACCGACGAAGGTTTTATTGACCAAGAAAGATTAGAAAAAGATAAAAAAAATACAATGATAAATTGGTTTAGGGAGGGGTACACAACATCTGTAAACGAAAAATTAGAAGGAACTATTTTAAATGGAAAAAATTACAATATAGTTGATAAGGATATTGATTCTTCTAATGCACAAGTAAGTATTATTGAGCCTATTAGTCTCTATCAAATAATTAACCAAGAATCAGAGGATTCAGAAAAGGAACCTGATGCAGAAGAATCAAAAGATAAAATAGAAAATGAGATAGTTGATGAAAAAATCAAGGAATATCGTAACTATCAAATCACCTTATTATCCGAATTTACACATAAAGAAATAGAAAAGGATGTTAGAGCAACTTTTATCCTTAAAGTTCCTGATTACCGCGCGGCTTATTTTTCGGATTATACAGTAGTACAATTAGATGAAAATATTTTATGGAAAAAATCTCTTACCACCGAAAAAAATATTTTTGTAGAAGATGATAATGTAACAATTAAGGGTGATATTTATGCTTATGGCACAGCAGAAAATGGAAGTACAAAAGGTGGCATTATAGTTGGTAATGAGGGTAAGGGAGTAAATTTAAGTGTTTATAATGGTCAAGTAGCCACCAATGAATATCTCCTTACTAATGATAGTAATTCTTCGATTACCCTAAATAATGGAGATCTCTACTGTAAGATTTTAGAGATTCCCGAGAAAACAAAAAATTGTGCAGTTACAATAGACAAAGGAACGGTTAATACACTTGACGATATTGAATTAAATGGGGAAAATGCTAAGATCGTAATAAATGGTAGTTATTTTGGTTTTACTGAAGGAAGTAACAGTAGCCACCATGAAGAAAGTAGTAGTATTGTAATTAACAGCCCTGACCTTGGCAGTGGCACTTCTTTAAAAATTACTGGCGAAGAGATACCTGGTTATGATACTGAGACCAGTCAATTAGTTGGAAATGATTATTATTCTGAAAAATATAATGATAAAAATAATAAAATTTTTGGTTATGGAATTATCATTGGAGGCACAGGATATATTAGTGAATTAAAGGATGAGCTGGATCAAAAATATGATTATCAAACAGGTGAAAGTGTATGTATTAAAGGAAATTATGTTGCTTATACGCAGTATTTAAAAGACCTGACTCGAAAAGGAAAATTCCATCCTGATAATATTATAATTAATTATTTTCCGCCCTTGTTTTTAGCGAATAAATATTTCTTATCTGGTGGCACTGAAGAATTATATACTGTTGTTGATAAGAGTGAATATTTTCAGCATTATAAAAACGATTATTATGGCTTAAATCTTAATTTAGGCAGTGAAAATGGTTTACAACTTGAAAACGTTAGACACTCTACTGGAGTATATATTAGTAAAAATAATATTTTTTCAAGTAAATATAACAATGATATAGCATCAATATTTACAGAAAAGAACGAAGACTATCAATATTATGTAAACAAAATGAGTGATCCTCAGGTCGTAACTTTATCTAACGAGGGAAGAGTTTTTAACGGATTAGGTACGAGGACAATGATAACAGATCAATTTGCCTTTACAAATAATATTATAATTAATGAAGCTAATGAATTGATTAGGATAAATAATAGCCCTGATATATCTATTACAATTAATGAAGATATTAAAAAAGGGATAATTATTACTAAAGGTGATGTTTATATTAAGGGAAAAGTCAATTTTCGTGGAACTATTGTAGCTGAAGGAAATATATATTTTCAAGATAAAGGAGCAAAAAAAATTACTCATGATGAAAATTATCTTCGTCAAACAATAAGCAAAAATGAAACCTTACGAGACCAGTTTAAAAATAATGGCAAAACTCAAAGTTTTGTAACTGACTCAAAACTAGGCGTAGATGAAACAGGTTCTTATCTAAAGTTTAGTAAGTTAATTGATATAGCATGGAAAAGATAGCTTTAAGGAGTGCTTAATATATGATAAATACTCATAAAATTAAAGGTTTTACCCTTTTAGAACTGATACTTACTTTAGCACTTACTGGAACGGTGACACTTGCTATCTTTTCGTTTTTTCTTTCTAGTTACCAAACATTTAGTATGTCAAATGATCAAATCGAAGTTCAGAACCAAGCCCAAATTGCAATAAGTAAATTTATTGAACCCATTATGTGGGCAACAGAAATAGCCGATATAAATTCAGAAAATAGCAATTTAGAATTTATAGAATTAGAAAAACTAACCTTAAAAACGGGTGATGAATATAACCAATTTGTTTTTGATAAAGCTCAAAAAAAGTTAATGTATGCAGTGAATCAAAATCAAAACCACCTTTCTCCCACGGTTTATGCGACTAATATTATTTCAGTACAGTACAAAGAACTAAAAGATAAACATAATAATATTATAGGACTAGGTATTAAGGTAGTTAGTGAAGTAAAGGAATCAAAAGTAGAGATTGAAAATGAAATTTATTTTAGAAATAAAATTAAATAAAAGGGGAGGAAAAAAATGAATAAGAGTAAGAGAGTTTTTTTAAAGACAATAGCTTTTACTTTAACATGTTTTATGCTCTTAAGTAGCTTTACCCCGATTTTAACAAGTGCAGCTGAAGCTACTCTAGGTAAAGCACCAATTAGTTTATTACGACAAGTAGATAATAAAAATAATGCTGTAAAAAAAGGTGAAGAATTTACTATCGATTATAAGATCCAGCCCCAACCTATTCAAGCTTCTCAAATTATCCCTGAATCGTATTTGCAAGATAAAGAAATTGTGCTGGTTATGGATACATCAGGGAGTATGGGTAAAGATGAAAATGATAAAAGCAAGAACAAGATTATATTCAATAATAAATCCGAGTATAAAATTGACGTAATGAAATTAGTTGCTCAAAACTTTGTTAGTAAATTTAAAGATGATAATCGGGTAAAAATTGCCCTAGTTCCATATTCAAGTAAAGCTAAAGATGTAACCTTTGACAATCAAAATTTTGCGGAAATGTCAAATATTAACACTTTGATGGGTGAGATTAATAAATTAGAGTCTGTTGGAGGTACTAATATAGGAGATGGATTACGCAAAGCTTACTATAAGTTTGAAAGTTCAGAGAAGAATACACGTAAATATATTATTTTAATGACAGATGGAGAACCTACCTTTTATTCATATACATCATGGTATTTGGACTGGTTCAAACGTGTATATAAATACTATTTAGGTAAAAATTCTTCGTATTATATTAATTCTCATAACGATTCTTCTAACGGTAAAGAATATGCCCGTAAAGTT